>CAIKXW010000389.1 GCA_903831485.1 uncultured Alphaproteobacteria bacterium
ATCACGGTGATCCTCGGCGCGGAGGCGCATTCCACGATCTTCGCAGGCCTGAAGTATCTCGGCTTCGGCGAGAAGAGGCTGGTGAGGGTCGATGTCGATGCGAACGGCGCAATGGTGGCGGATGCAGCTGTTGCGGCGATAGCGAAGGCGAGCGGGCCAGTTATTGTCATCGCACAGGCAGGGCATATCAATTCCGGATCGTTCGATCCGTTCAGGGAGATCGTGGCGGCCTGCAGGACAAAGAGCGCATGGTTGCACATCGACGGCGCGTTCGGTCTGTGGGCCCGGGCGACGGAGACCCACCGCGAGGTGAGCGACGGGATCGAGCTGGCGGATTCGTGGTCGGTGGATGGGCACAAGTGGCTGCAGACGCCGTATGATTCCGCCTATGCGATCGTGAAGCATCGCGAGGCGCATCTGCGCGCAATGCAGATTGCGGCGAGCTATCTGCCGAGCGCCGCCACGGGTGTGCGCGTGCCGGCGGACTATGTGCCGGAGCTGTCGCGGCGCGCGCGCGGGTTTGCGACATGGGCGATGATCCGGCTGTTGGGGCGTCGCGGGATTGCGGAGATGGTGTCGCGGCATTGCACGCTGGCGCGGCGCATGGCGCTGATCCTGTCGGCGGCGGGGGCGGAGATTCTCAACGATGTGGTGCTGAACCAGGTCGCGGTGCATTTCGGCAGCGATGCCGAGACGCAGGCGACAGTTGCGAAGGTACAGGCGGATGGCGTGTGTTTTGTCGGCGGCGCGCAGTGGCGGGGGCGACAGATCATGCGGGTGTCAGTGACCAACGAGAACACGACCGAGGCGGACATCGATCGCTCGGCTGCTGCGATGCTGGCGGCATGGAAGGCCGTGCGAGGCGGCGCTACATCGGCCGGTTGAGGACCTGCTGGGCGTCGTAGGTGTTGGGGTCCGCGGGCTTGGCGCCGCGGCCCATGAGGATTTCGAGTGTCGACTCGAACTGGCGGCTGTCGCCGCCGAAGTTGAAGCCGACACCTACACCGATCCCCGATCCGAAAGAACCGCTTGAGCCGCCGATGCCGACCGTCGGGCCGGTCGGGCTGTAGCTTCCGCCTGCGACGTCGGTGTAGCGGCTGACGACATTGAACCATTGATGGCCATTCTGGATGGTGAGTTCGGCGGCGCGGCGGAGCGCCATGTCCTCGACCTGCGGGCCCTTGAGATCGGGATTGCCACGGAAGGAGACGCGGTAACGTTCCTCTTCGAGCCGCTGCTCACGATAGCCCATCTCGCTTGCGCTGGCCGCGGGGCCGTAGCGTGTCGGCGCGCTGGCGCAGGCGGCGAGGCTGAGCAGGGCGAAGGCGGCGATCAGGCGTTTCATTGCGGTTCTCCCGTGTCTGACAAGCTAGCCTAAATCTTGTTCGGTTGCAGCAGGCCGACTGTTCAGGAGAGCGGTTTGTAGAAATGGAGGCCGTGGCCGTTGGGGTCGTACACGCCGAATTCGCGTGTGCCCCATGGAGTGTCGCGAAGGGCGGCGGTGGGGCGAAGTCCGCGTTGCCCGGTACATTCTGCATGCAGTGTGTCGGGATCGTCGACGAGAAAGCGATATGCGGGAGCATCCTCGCCGGGCGCCGGGAAATAGCGTTCATCCTGCCATTGCAAGTGGATTTCCACACCGTCGCGGCTGATCCCGGCATAGCGGATGGTTGCGCCGCCGTCATCGAAGGCACAGGTGAAGCCGAGACGTTCGACATACCACTGGACTGTCGCTGCCACGTCGCGAGCCCCAAGGACAGGGCGGACGGCCTTGAGAATTGCGGCCATCCGTCAGCCCTTCAGCCTGCAGAAGCGTTCTTCGAATTGTGGCCCAACTTGCCGCTGAGCTTGTCGAGCAGCTCCACGGCGGCGTCGGCGATGACGGTGCCTGGCGGGAAGATGGCGGTGGCTCCGGCGGCGTGGAGGGCTTCGTAGTCCTGCGGGGGCACGACCCCGCCGACGACGACGGCGATGTCGCCGCGGCCTTCCTTGTTCAGTGCCGCGCGCAGTTCGGGGACTAGCGTGAGGTGGCCGGCGGCGAGCGACGAGGCGGCGACGATGTGGACGTCGTTCTCCACGGCCTGGCGGGCGGCTTCGGCGGGGGTCTGGAAGAGAGGGCCGATGTCGACGTCCCATCCGAGGTCGGCGAAGCCGGAGGCGACGACTTTCTGTCCGCGGTCGTGCCCGTCCTGACCCATCTTGGCGATGAGGATGCGGGGGCGACGCCCTTCCGACTTCTCGAAGGCGTCCGCCATGGCGCGTGCGTGGGCGACCTTGCCGGATTGTGCGGACATGCCCTGGGCGTAAACGCCCTGGATCGACTTGATGACGGCCTGGTGGCGGCCGACGACTTTCTCGACCGCGAGGCTGATCTCGCCGACCGTAGCCTTGGCCCGCGCGGCGGCGACGCCGAGTTCGAGAAGGTTGCCGGCGCCGGTCTCAGTGGCTTTCGTGATGGCGTCGAGGGCCTGCGCGACGGCAGTCTCGTCACGCTCACCGCGGAGACGGCGCAGCTTGTCGAGCTGGAGGTTGCGGACCTTGGCGTTATCGACTTTCAGGACTGGCACGTCTTCCGGCTCGTTGAGGCGGAACTTGTTGACCCCGACGATGGTCTGGACCCCTGAGTCGATGCGCGCCTGGGTCTTGGCGGCGGCCTCCTCGATGCGGAGCTTGGGCAGGCCTTCCTCGATGGCCTTCGCCATGCCGCCCATGCCTTCGACTTCCTGGATGTGGGCCCACGCCTTGCGGGCGAGATCGTAGGTGAGGCGTTCGACGTAGTAGGAGCCGCCCCACATGTCGATCGTGCGGCAGGCGCCGCCTTCCTGCTGCAGGAAGATCTGCGTGTTGCGGCTGATACGGGCGGAGAAGTCAGTCGGCAGCGCGAGCGCCTCGTCGAACGAGTTGGTGTGCAGCGACTGGGTTTGGCCGCCTGCGGCCGCCATAGCCTCGAAGCAAGTGCGGATGGCGTTGTTGTAGACGTCCTGCGCCGTCAGCGACCAGCCAGAGGTCTGCGAGTGTGTGCGCAGGGAGAGCGACTTGTCGCTCTTCGGATCGAACTGCTTGACCAGCTTTGCCCAGAGCAGGCGTGCCGCGCGCATCTTCGCGACTTCCATGAAGTAGTTCATGCCGATCGCCCAGAAGAAGGAGAGGCGCGGCGCGAACCTGTCGACGTCGAGACCGGCGGCGATGCCGGAGCGGATGTATTCGACACCGTCGGCGAGCGTGTAGGCGAGTTCGAGGTCGGCGGTCGCTCCGGCTTCCTGCATGTGGTAGCCGGAGATCGAGATCGAATTGTACTTCGGCATCTTCTGCGAGGTGTAAGCGAAGATGTCGGAGATGATCCGCATCGAGGGGCGGGGCGGATAGATGTAGGTGTTCCGCACCATGAATTCCTTGAGGATGTCGTTCTGGATCGTGCCCGAGAGTTTCTCTGGCGGCACGCCCTGCTCCTCGGCGGCGACGATGTAGAGCGAGAGCACCGGCAGCACGGCGCCGTTCATGGTCATCGACACCGACATCTGGTCCAGCGGGATGCCCGCGAAGAGCGTGCGCATGTCGTAGATCGAGTCGATGGCGACACCGGCCATCCCGACATCGCCCGTCACGCGCGGATGGTCCGAGTCGTAGCCACGGTGGGTGGCGAGATCGAAGGCGACCGAGAGGCCCTTCTGACCGGCGGCGAGGTTGCGGCGATAGAAGGCGTTGGAATCCTCGGCGGTGGAGAATCCGGCGTATTGCCGAATCGTCCAAGGCTGGTTGGTGTACATGGTCGGGTAGGGGCCGCGGCCGAACGGGGCGATACCGGGGAAATCATCGAGGAAATCGAGACCGGCCGTGTCGGCGGCGGTGTGCATCGGCTTGACCGGGATGCCCTCGGGCGTTTCCCACAGCCTCGTTCCAGCGGGGCCAGCCAGTTTCGACCAGGCGCCAAGGTCGGCGCCGGGCGTCAGTTCGCCGAGCGGCAGCTGGGTGAAATCGGGGAAAGACAGGGCCATAGTCGCTCCGGACGCGGGACTCGCCTTGGATCCTAGCACTGTGATCCCGCGCCATGAAGCCTTCGCAGGTGCGAAGCAGTCAGGCTGCGTTCATCCGGCACAGCTCATTACAAAGTTCACGAACCCGCGCGCTGCGACGGAGGCTGGCCGAGCTGCCGTTGAAGGTTGCGATCGTCTGGCTTGCCGGGCGATCAGGCGGGGAGCAAACGCCCATGCGGGCAATGGAGAGGCTGGTCATGAAAGTTACGACATTCGTCGCTGCAACGATGGTTGCAGTTTTTGCGGCAGGAAGCGCGATGGCGCAGCCGGGCGGTACGCCCCCGACGCCGGAACAGCGCGAGGCGCGTTTTGTTGCGGCTGACGCGAACAAGGACAACAAGCTGGACAAGGCCGAGTTCGTCTCCAGCCTCCCCGAGCGCGCACAGGCGATGGCGGACCAGATGTGGTCGAGCCGCGTCGACCAGGATGGCGACGGCTTCGTGACCAAGGAACAGTTTCTCGCTCTCCGCATGGGCCCGGCGGGTGGCGGCGGCGGCAAGTAAGGCGTGCAAGCTTCCGATACAGGACGGCCGGCGATTGCCTCGCCGGCCGTTTTGATTTTGCCTCGCGCCTTGCTATGCCCGTCCTGACACAAGGGAGCGAAAGATGGCCGACGTCAATTCGATGCAGGGCAAACGCGCGATCGTGACGGGCGGCGGCACGGGGCTGGGCGCGGCGACGGCGATGGGGCTGGCGCGGCGCGGGGTGAATGTCTGCATCAACTACAATTCGAGCGCGGACGCCGCCAACGAGGTGGTCGCGCAGTGCAAGGCGCTGGGCGTCGAAGCATTCGCGATGAAGGCCAATGTCGGCGAAGACAGCGACTGCCGCGCGCTGGTGGCGGCAACGGTCGGGAAATTCGGCGGCGTTGACGTGCTGGTGAACAATGCGGGCATCACGAAGTTCGCTAAGCATACCGATCTCGATGCGCTCGATGCGGACGACTTCCTGAAGCTCTATCGCGTCAATGTCGTCGCGGTGTACCAGATGACGCGCGCGGCGCAGCCGCATCTGGCGGCGAGCGGCAAGGGATCGGTGGTGAATGTCTCGTCGATCGCAGGCGTGACGGGGATCGGATCATCCATCGCCTATGCCTCGACCAAGGGTGCGCTGAACACGATGACGCTAAGCCTTGCGCGGGCGCTGGCGCCGAATATCCGGGTGAATGCCGTTTGTCCGGGCTATATCGGCTCTGGCTGGTTCACCAAGTATCAGGGCAATGACGTGGAATCGCAGACGGCAGAGAATGTCGCCAAGACTGTGCCGCTGAAGGTGGCGTCGATGCCGGAGGATATTGCCGAGTCGATCCTGTTCTTTGCGGGGCCCGAAAGCCGCCACGTGACCGGCGAGTTCATGATCATCGATGCGGGCATGCACCTTGGCTATGCGCCGTTGAGAGCCAGGTAACAGGCAAGTCGCTGAGGCGAAGGGGAGGTTGGAGATGGTCTGGTCGCGCCGGCAATTCCTTCTCACCTCCGGAGCGGCGCTCGCCGCTGCGGGCTGCACCACCGCTGAACCATCTGCGCCGTCGACGCCTGCCCCGACCCCACCTTCGACGCCCTCGGCTGTTGCGGTTGCCGGATCAGCGTTTCCGCTCATCACCGATACGGCGGCGCGGCTCGATGTGGCGAAGGTTCGGGCGCTGCGCAATCACGGCGTGAAGACGGTGTTCCGATACTATTCGC
>CAIKXW010000390.1 GCA_903831485.1 uncultured Alphaproteobacteria bacterium
CATCCACCTGCGCGGCTACGCCCAGCGCGATCCGCTGAACGAGTTCAAGAACGAGGCCTTCACCCTGTTCGAGCGCCTGCTGAGCGATCTCCGCTCGGACGTCACGCGCCTCCTCATGCGCGGCCAGTTCGTGATGGAACAGCCGCCGGGAGCCGACACCGGCCCCGCGCGCACGCCGACACAGGTCGCCTCGCGCCCCGTGGCGGCGCCCGCGCAGGCCGCACCGCAGCAGGCGCCGCCGCAAGGCCAGTCGCCCGCCTCATGGGCGTCCACGCCGCGCAACGCCCCCTGCCCGTGCGGCTCGGGCAAGCGCTACAAGAACTGCCACGGCGATGTGAGCCAGGTCGCCCAAGCCTGAGTCACGCCAACGTCGATCAATCAGCCGCCGCCAGCCCCTCGCTGAGCGGCGGCTTTTGCTTGATGGACAAGAGGTGGCGCGTCAGCAGGGGGATGATGCCGACCGCAGAGATGCAGGCGCCGATAATCACGGTGTTCGAAACGCCAATCGATTCTGCGACCCACCCTGCCGTAAGGATCGAGATGGTCATGCCAAAGCCGTTGACCACCTGGTTGAAGCCATTGGCCCGCGCCAGCTGATCCTCGGGCAGGACCCGCTGCTGGAGGCTCACGGCCAGGATGGTGAAGATCATCATCCCGGCGTCGCCAAGCAATTGCTGGAGCACCATGAAGAGGATCGACCATTGCGGCAGCATCGCCGCCGGTATCAGCATCATCGTCCCCGCCGACGCCATCACGAAACCAGCTGCAATTGCCGGACCTTGACCCATCCGTCTCGCCAGCGGCTGCGCGGCCAGCGAGCCCAGAAGCGCGCTCACGCCGCCCACTGAGATGATGACGCCCATCAGCGTCGGCGTCATCTGCAGCACACGCAGCATGAACAGCGTGAACGTTGCGAAGAAGAATCCGGCCGAGACATAGAAGAAGAACGTGGCCGTGATGATCGCGCGCATCGGCCGGCATCGCCAGATGGCGAGGAAGCCCACCACGGCATCATCCCGCATGCGCTGCATCGTCGGCTGACGCGATGCAGGATCGGCAACGACCTCCTCCACTGCTTCCCCGGCTCCCTTCGGAATCTTCCGGAGCCAGAACGCCGACCAGATGAAGGTGAGAGCATCGGCGATCATCGCAACCGGCGCAGTCAGCAGGTCGATCATCACGCCGGCGATCCCCGGCCCCGTCAGTTCGGCCAGCGACTCGGTCGCCTGCAGGCGCGAATTCGCATCGACGAGATGATCCTTCGCCACCAGTCGCGGCAGGATCGCGACATCGGCATTCTGGAACAGCGCGCTCGCCGCCCCCGCCAGTGCGGCCAGCGCGCACAGCAATGGAAAGCTGAGCAGGTTGAAGTACCAGGCCACTGGTGTCGCTATCACGATCGCGAAGCGGAACAGGTCCATCGCCACCATGATCCGCGTCTTGTTCCCGCGCTCGATGAAGCCGCCGCCCAGCGCGCCTGCAAGGACGTAGGGCGCGTAGGTCAGCGCAGCCAGAAGGGCTGCCTCCCACGGCGACACCGACAGCACGCTGACGGCGATGATCGGCAGGGCCGTGCGCGTGATGCGGCTGCCAAAGGCGGA
>CAIKXW010000391.1 GCA_903831485.1 uncultured Alphaproteobacteria bacterium
AGGTCTCGGGCCGCAGCTGCACCATCAGCGCGTCCTCACCATTCCGGCAGGCCCAGGTATCAACAAAATTGCCGATCCGCCCATCGGCGAAGGCGCCCCAGCCAAGCCGCACGCCGCCATCGGCAAGCGCGCGGGCGCGGGCAAGCTCGGCGCCGGCATTGACCACGACGGCGGATGTGGACGCCTGCTGTGCGGCGGCGGCGGCGATGATCGACATCACCACCGCGCCCCACAACACCATGACCAGGGCTGCGCCCCTATCCTTGCTGGATGAGCGGCGCGGTCCTGCCATCCGTTACTCGCTCGCAGCGCGCCGTGCGGCGTCTTCCATGGCTGCCCCGACGCCACGCATCCGGTCAGTCAGCTCCTTGGTCACGCGGCGTGCGTCATCAAGACCGCCGACGACACGCGGCGTGATCAGGACGACCAGCTCTGTGCGTTCGGTGCGCTGGTTGGTCGAACGGAACAGCTGGCCAACGCCGGGAATGTCGCCGAGCAGCGGGATTTTGGAGTGCCCGTCCGTAACCTTGTCACGGATCAGGCCGCCGAGGGCGATCGTCGAACCGTTGTCCACCGCGACCGAGGTCTTGATCTTGCGCTGCTGGATCGTCGGCGAGTCGATGCCCGATGTGCGCGTTTCGATCACGTCGGAAACTTCCTGCTCGATATCCAGCATTACGCGGCCGCCTTCGTTGACGCGCGGCGTCACCTTAAGGATCACGCCCGTATCACGCAGTTCGACCGAGTTGACGATGGGCGCGTTCGGATCGGTCGTCGAGACCGACGTCTGGGTGACGATCGGAACCTGATCGCCAACCTGGAGCGTCGCCGTGCGGTTGTCGAGAACCATCAGGGTCGGCGACGACAGCACTTTCACATCCGTAACGCTGGCAACCGCGTTGAGCGCGGCGCGGCCATCCGTACCCTGGGCGAGCAGCGAGAAGCCCGGGAAGAGCGATGCAACGGCGCCGCTTTCGAGGTCGCTGAAGCCGACGCCGAATTCGCCTTCCTGTAGGAACCACGTCACGCCGAACTGGAGATCGTCGCTCAGGGTGACTTCGGCAATCGTGGCTTCCAGCATCACCTGATTGGGCGTGACATCCAGAAGCGTGATGACCTGTTCGAGCAGCTGGTATTCCTCGGCCGATGCCAGGATGACCAGCGAGTTGTTCGCTTCGTCAGCAAGGATGCGGGCGGGCTTGGCCGTCGGCGAGGAGATCGCCGGCACAACCACTTCCACAGTAGAGGACGGCGAAGGCGCCGCCGCGCTGTCGGTCGCGACCGGCGTCAGTGCCGGGCTCACCGTGTCGAAGCCGAAGTCGGGCGCCGGCTCGGTGGTCGACAGCGTTTTCTGCAGCAGCTCCGCGACTTCCTTTGCCGGGCGGTTCTGCAGCGGAATGACGTGAAAGGACTGGTCCGCCATGCTGCCCGTGCGATCGAGTTGGGCCATCCATGTCTGCACCTGGTCGAGGTGATGGGGCTGGGCCGAGATCGCGAGCACGGAGTTGAGGCGCTCGATGGGTATGAACCGGACGACGCCAGCCATCGGCGAGCCGCTGGTCGCTCCGAACAGCTGTTCGAGCTCCCGCACGAGCAGCGAAGCAGACGTGTTTTTCACCGGCAGGACGGCGAACGACATGCCGGCCATGTAGTCGACGTCGAACAGGTCGACCATTTCGAGCATGCTGACGATGTTGCGCGAGTCTTCCTTGAGGATCAGGAGATTGCGGGCCGTATCGACGCGGGCGATGGCGCCCTCGCTGGCGATCGGACGCAGGATCTTCTCCATCTCCATGGCGGAGATATGCTGCAGCGGTACAACCTGAACGCCGGGACCGACACGAAGATCGGAGGAATTGGCGCCATAGGCGACCACGCGTGAGGCGGTCGCGGCGGCGGAAGCAGGAGCGATGCGGTAGAAGCCGCCTTCATTGATCAGGACGAGTTCGTTGCTGGCAAGCGCGCCGGCGAGCATCTGGATCAGCGAGCGCTGATCCACGGGACGAGCCGTCTGGATCGTCACGCTGCCCGAGGCTTCGCCTTCGATGACGTAGTTGAGACCCAGCGTATCGCCGAGGATCTGCTGGACAGCATCGGCCGTCGGCACCTCGACAAGCTTGACGACAATATTGCCCCGTCCGCTGCGGCCGCTCTGGGCGGCGCTGTCGACGAAGCGTCCGGTGCCCTTCTGGATGACGGATTCGGCTGGCGTCTGCGCCGCCTCGGGCGAGAGGCGCACCTCCGCCTCAGGGCGCTGTTGCAGGTCCGGCGCAGTCATCGCCGGCTGGACTGGCGCCCTGCGGCGATAGCCATTGTCATCGACAGCGACGCACCCCGACAGGACAACGACCGCTGTGGCCGACGCTGCGAGACGCAGGCGGAATTGCGACTTGCGCCCGGCCCCACCGGTCGGCTTCAAAACGCTCGACATACCTAGCTCCACTGTACTCACTGGTCTTCTCGAACTTTAAGCTCGGCGACGGCGTCGCCATTCCTGAGGCGCACGGTGCTGGCCGTGATGGATTCCACCTTCCAGCCGTCGACCGTTTCGCCGGCCCCAACCCAGGTCAGCACGCTGGAACCAGGGGCCTGCAGGGCGGCGCGTGCGCCGCGATCCGAAATGATCACGCCCTTGACCGTCATGGTCATGTCGCCGGGTGCGTCGGGCGCGCTGCCAGAGTTGGAGGAAGATGGATCAGCATTGTCAGCCGCAGCCGGCGGCGCCTTGTCCGGGCCCTGAGCTCGGTCGCGATTGAACATGGGGCGGGTGAAGGCGTCTGCGCCAATTTGCGGAATGACGACGGCCGGCGGCAGGGTCGGAACAATCACCGGCTCCTGATCGACACTTGTGCGCGGGGCTTCTGCGTCAGTCGCAAGCGACATGACGCCTGCGCCGGCCAGCGCAGCGCTGGCGCCGATCAGAACGAGGCCGAGGAAGAATTTGGGGAGCGCTCTGGACATCTCAGCCATTCCTCGCGAACGCAAAGATGTCAAACGTGGCCTGCAGCAGTGGCGCCTGCGGATCATCGACCGGACGGCGGCTGTCGCCCATTGTCTGGACGTTGCCGCCGGCGACGATGAGAACCGGGCGAGCGGCGCTGATGGCTTCGAGCGCGCGGTTGATCTGGTTGCTGGTCCCGATGACGGCGAGACGCACGCCAACCCGGCGAACCGCGCCCTCCTGCACGACATCAAGTGTCTGCACCGAGCGGACCTGCGCCCCTGCGCGGTCGAACACGCGCTGGGCCGCCGACTGGACAGCGGCTGAGGACTGCGCGTCGCTGGTTGGCGCAAACATATCGACGGCAAACCGCGGATCGCGCTCCAGACGCGCCCAGGCGGCGCGTAGGTGCGAGGTCGATCCAGCCATCGAGCTCAGCGAGCTGACCCGCTTCTCGACCGAGGCTACGCGGCCATCGAGGTCAAACACGAAGGACACCAGTAGCCACCACACAATCGCCGCCACGATCGCGATTGCAGCGAGCAGCAGGCCAACCGCGATGGCGCGGCGGGACGCACGGGGGAGCGCGTGCAGCATCATTGCTCCATCTCCGTGGCCGGGGCGGCTTCGTCCGCAGCGCCCTTGCTGGAGTCCTTGAACGTGATTTCGAGACGGAACCGCTCGGCGCCGGTTTGCGAATCCCGTACGACGGGCGAGGCAAAGCGAGCGCCCGCAATTTCGTCGGAGGCTTCGAACGCTTCGACGAGCGTCGCGCTGTTTCCGGACAGGCCGGTCACAGTGACGGTCGGCCGTTCATAGGCGAATTCCTCAAGCCAGCTTCCGTCAGGAAGCAGGGAGGCGACTGTGTTGTAGACGCGCAGGAAGCCCAGCGGATCAGCTTGCTCGGCCGACAGCTTCTCAATCCCGCTGATGCCCTGCGTGACGCGCGTCGAAATCTGCATCGCTTCCGCGGCGCCGACTTCGGCCGTGGCGATCACGGTATCCGCCGCGGCGATGCGGCGCTGCTGCAGGTCGCGCCAGGCGAAACCGGCAAAAACGGCGGCGCCGAGAAGGACGACACTCAGGATGCGAAGGACAGAGACGCCGCCGGTCTTGACCGCGGGCCGCATGGACGACGGGAGAAGATTGTAGCCAACCCGGCCTGTCCGCGTCGACTGGTCGGCGAGATCAATCGCCGAAAGCCGGATGCCGTAGCCCTGGTACATCTGGTCTACGAGCGCATCGATCGAGGCGCGCGGCGCCAACGCCTGCGAGACGATGATTTCGCGCGCGGCGGCGTCTTCGCCGGTCACGATGGAATCCGCATAGACCTCGTCGATCGTGAACGGCGTGTCCGATGCCATCTGGAGATTCATGATGTTCTGGACGTGCGCCCGCGACGCACTCGGGAGGCGGCGCTCACGGCGCAGGGCGGCGTCCTCGGACAGGAGGTAAACCACGCCCGGCTTGGGAATACCGCGCGGCGTCTTCCCGCCTGGCACGAGCGGGACAGCGGGCACGCCGGGCTTCGTTTTCAGGACAAGGTGACCGTCCACTTCCTGCACAGTCGCTACCGCCCCACGCGTCTCGAGCGAATTGCGCCAGCTCCCCGGCGTTAACGAGACGAGTTCTTGACGCCACCAGGCGAAGAAATCACGCACATTCGCCCCAAAGGACAGGCCTGAAGCGGCATCCTCTTCGCTTGCGCGACCCAACCCGCGATCACCTTCATCGGTAACCGACACTGGCAAACTCCCCGACCAGACCACCCGGCATTCAGCGCCGGCCACGGACACAGCGCAAGAAATGTTCCAGCACTA
>CAIKXW010000392.1 GCA_903831485.1 uncultured Alphaproteobacteria bacterium
CATCCGCGCAATATCCTGCGGCCGCGACAGCCGGTGGTCGCCATCCTTGATCAGCGACCACACCACATCCTTCGAGCGCAGCTTGTCCGCCAGATCCAGCGAATGGGTCCACGGCACATCCGGATCGAGCCCACCCTGCAGAATGCGCACGGGCGCCTCGATCGCGATTTCGCCCTCCAGCACATTCCACTCGCGCCCCTCGACGATCAGCTCGCGTGTGATCGGATAGCCGGCGGGGTCATAGTCAGACGGCCGCGTCCAGAACCCCTCTTCCATGATCTGGCGCCTTTGGCTCTCGTCGAACGACGCCCACATAAGCTTGTCGGTGAAATCCGGCGCCGGCGCCAGCAGCACCAGCCCCTTCACCCGCTCCGGACGCGCCAGCGCCAGGAGCAGCGCCATCCACCCGCCCATCGATGATCCGACCAGAACCAGCGGCCCATCCGTCAGCCTGTCGACCACAGCCAAAGCATCCGACCGCCAGCGGCCAATGGTGCCGTCGGCAAACGCCCCGCTGCTCTCGCCATGCCCGAGATAGTCGAACCGCACAAAGCTCCGCCCGGCCTCCCGGCAGGCGGCATGCAGCACCGACGCCTTCTCGCCCAGCATGTCGGAATGAAACCCGCCGAGCCACACCACCCCGGCGCGTCCCGGATCGCCTTCGCTCCGGCGATAGGCAATCCTCGCCCCGGCTTCGTCGAGATATTCGGCTGCATCTGTCATGGCCTTGTTCTCCCCGGTTTGCGTTGAACTGAAAAGCGACTATTGGGGCCACGGGGGATCGCACGGGGAATCACGCTTGCCGCTGAGCGGGGCAACGATCCTGCAGGTCATCCCGCACCTCGCCGCCGGCGGGGCCGAACGCACGGCCATCGAAGTGACCGAAGCGCTGACGGCCGCAGGCGCCAGATCGCTCGTCGCCAGCCAGGGCGGCCGCCTCGAGGCCGAACTCGTCCGCGCTGGCGGCGAACTGATCCGCATCGACAACCTGCCGACCAAGAACCCGCTCGCCATCCGCGCCAATGCCGGCGTCCTCGCAAAGATCGCAGCCGACAGGAAAGTCAGCCTGATCCACGCCCGCTCCCGCGCTCCCGCCTGGAGCGCACTCTGGGCGGCGCGGCAGGCAAAGCTCCCCTTCGTCACCACCTATCACGGCGTCTACAGCGCGAAGGGCGGGCTCAAGCGTCTCTACAATTCGGTGATGGCGCGCGGCGACAGGGTGATCGCCAATTCCGACTTCACGGCCCGCCACATCCTTGCCGAACACCCCTGGGCGAACGGCCGGATCGTCACCATCCATCGCGGCGTCGACATCGCGAAGTTCTCGCCTGGCGCGGTCTCGGCGGAACGCAAGGACGCCCTGCTCAAATCCTGGAAGCTGCAACCGGCGACGGGCGCCACCATCCTCCTCCCCGCCCGCCTCACCGGCTGGAAAGGCCATCGCGAAGCCATCGCCGCCGCCGCCATCCTGAAAGCGCAGGGCGCTGCATTCCGCATGCTGTTCGTTGGCGACGCCCAGGGCCGCGACGGCTACAGCCACGAACTCGCCACGCTGATCGCCGCGGCCAGTCTTGACGGACAGGTAATGATGGTAGGGCATTGCGACGACATGCCAGCCGCCCTCGCCCTTGCAGATATCGTGATTGCGCCCTCCAACCTGCCCGAAGCGTTCGGCCGGGTTGCGGCCGAAGCCGGCGCCATGGCGGTTCCCGCGATCGGCTCCAGCATAGGCGCACAGGGCGAGATCATCGCCGATGGCGCAACCGGCCTCATTGTGCCGCCAGCAAATCCCGAAGCATTGGCCGCGGCGATGAGCAGGCTCCTCGCCATGGGGCCGGATGGGCGGCGCGCCATGGGCGATGCAGCCCTTCTCAGGGTCCGCGAGCGCTTTACAACATCTGCGCTTCAGAAGGCGACGCTGGCAGTCTATGAAGGCCTGACAGGTCAGGCCCGATGAGCATACTGGACAACTACACCCCGCCCCCGAACCCCGGCGACACGCTTCGCCGGGTGCTGGTCATCAAGCTCGGCGCGCTGGGCGATTTCATGCAGGCGCTGGGCGCCATGCGCGTGGTGCGTGCAACCCACCCGTCGGCGCGGATCACCCTGCTGACGACCGAGCCCTTCGAAGCCTTCGCCAAGGCCTGTCCCTATTTCGACATCGTCGAAGCCGACGGCCGCCCGCGCGACATCAAGGGCCGCACCGACCTGATCCGCCGCCTGCGCGCGGCCAACTACGACATGGTCTACGACTTCCAGAACAATGACCGGACCGCCCAGTACTTTGTCGGCCTCACCGGCAAGAAGCCGCTCTGGTCGGGCGCCGCCAAGGGCGCCTCGCACCAGCACATAAATCCCGAGCGGGCCGAAATGCACAATTTCGACCGCCTGGCCGAACAGTTGCTGCATGCCGGCCTCGGACCCAAGCCGCCGGGCGATCCGACCGGCTGGTTCATCGGGCGGGAGCTGACCCCCAGCCTCGACTGGGTCCGCCCGGCCTTCCGCGACCCGCCGCGTTTCCAGCCGGCCTTCTTCGGCCTGAATGGTCCCTACGTCCTGATCATCCCGGGCTCCTCGGCCGAGCATCCGGAAAAGCGCTGGCCGGTCGACCGCTTCATCGGCCTCTCCAGCTGGTTCGCTGCCGGAGGCGTGACGCCCGTCATCGTCGGCGGCAAGGCCGAAGGCGATATCGGCGCCCAGATCCAGCGCAAGGAACCCCGCGCCAAGAGCATCATCGGACGGACCGACCTGTTCCAGCTCGCAACCCTGTCCGAGCGCGCCCTGCTGGCGATCGGCGGCGATACCGGTCCGATGCATCTGGCGGCGGCCGCCCGCGTTCCGGGCGTCTGCCTGTTCGCGCAGGAGTGGAATGAAGAGATGGCGCTGGATCTCCACACCGTCTGGAACCCCAAGACCCGCCTCGGCCGGGCGGCCCCCCGCGGCGGCCCGATGATGGTCCTGCACGCCCAGGCCCTCGAACAGATCGGGCTGGACGACGTGAAGCGGGCCGCCTTCGGCCTCGGCATCCTCCCGGCCGGTATGGCGCCGTACGGCCCCGTGCCGGCCGCGCCCCAGGCTGGGGACAATCTTGCCGAACCGCCTGCGGAATCCGCCGGCGCTCTTGCGCAAGGCCCGAATTCTTGAACATTGCCCCGTTCGCGGGCATATTGCGCTGTCCGGCAGCGCATCCCGGAAGTCACCAAGGAGATCGACCATCGCTCAGCGTCCACAAGCGGCCCAGTCGCCAAAGAAGGAAGGTCCGCAGATCAACGAGGATATCCGCGCGCCGCGCGTCCTCCTGATTGACGAGAAAGGCGAGAAGCAGGGCGAGATGCCGATCGAGGCGGCGCTTGATGCAGCCAAGGAGGCCGGGCTCGACCTCGTCATGGTGGCGCCCGACAACGAACCTCCGGTGGTCAAGATTTCCGACTACGGCAAGCAGCGCTTCGCCGAGCAGAAGAAGAAGGCCGAAGCCCGCAAGAAGCAGAAGTCGGCTGACCTGAAAGAGATCAAGCTTCGCCCGAACATCGACAAGCACGATTACGAGGTGAAGGGCCGCTCGATCCGCCGCTTCTTCGAGGAGGGCGACAAGGTGAAGATCACCATGCGCTTCCGCGGACGCGAAATGGCGCACCAGCACCTCGGCATGGAATTGCTGGCCAAGGTGAAGGCGGAGTTCGCCGACGTCGCCAAGGTCGAATCCGAACCGCGCCTTGAAGGCCGGCAAATGGTCATGGTGCTCTCGCCGCGCTGATGCCCGGCGAACCCCGTTTGCAGAGCATGGAGCGTGACGTGATGTTCAGGTCTGGCGTGGCGATCATGGCCGCCTCCGTTCTCGCTGCCTGTGCTGGAGGCGAGTCGACACCGTCGGCCGGACCGTCGTCTGGCAAAGTCTCCTTGCAGACCGCGCCCTATGCCGGCGAGGCCTCGCCCGGCGCGCCGACATCCCCGCTTGCTGCCCCGCCGGTGCAGGCGCCTGCTGACGCCTCGCCCGAGACGCCGCAGGACATCTCGCTGTCCACCGTGGCGAACCAGTTCGATCCCGCTCGCCAGCGTTTCGTCTGGGTCTTGCCGCCGGGCATTCACGGCAAGGGTCCGTGGGATTTCAGGGCCGTCGTGAAGATTCGCGGCGAGCCGAAATTCGAGACCACCCTGCCGCTCAAGGCGGAGGTCACGCCCGCAGGATCGCGCCCCGAATACACTGCGGGCTACGAGATCGTACGCCTGACTGATGACGGACGCTGGGCCGAGAGCACGGCGAAAG
Source organism: uncultured Alphaproteobacteria bacterium (assembly GCA_903831485.1). Next base: position 4,265 of record CAIKXW010000392.1, read on the forward strand.
TCGACAAGGTGATCCAGGACCTCGTCGCCGAATACGGCCGCGGTCTTGGAGAACTGGAAATGATCAGCCAGCTCTATGTCGACGTCGACCCCGCCTATCGCGCACAGCATTGCGCCGCAGACGCGCGGCCCGACGTCCGGGTGTACATGGAGGAGGACGGCAAGCCGCTGATCAGCCTCAACGACGCCGGCATCAGCGTGATGATCGCCCAGGTCGTGCGCGAGGCCTGCGGCTAGGCCCCGCTTTGCGAGGCCCGCCTAACTGCACCTTCACTTGCCGGGCCACAGCCGCGGCCTACTCTCCTCGGCATGAAAAACGCTCTTCTCGCATTTCTGGCCGGGGCCGCACTGATGGCGTGCACCCCCGCTTCCGAACCCGCTGCGCCCGAAATGCCCGCAGTCGAGCCATCGGTCGCAGCTCCGATCGAGCCCCAGCCGATGCCCCAGCCCCCTGCACCCGATCCGACAGCCCCCGGGGCCGACGCGTGCGGCGCCGCCCAGTACGCAGCATTCGTGGGCAAGGCGATCACCGAGCCCGGCGTCCCGCCAGAAGGCCTGAATGTCCGCTACATCCGCCCGGGCACGCAGGTGACGATGGATTTCCGCGCGGACCGCCTCAACGTCGACATCGACGCGGCTGACGTCATCACCGGCTTCCGCTGCACCTGAGCCAACCCTCGTGAATTCATGGAGTGACGGCATGAGACTCGCCGCGACGCTGCTGCTCGTCCTCTCGCTATCGGCCTGCGCAAGCCCGCCTCCAGAGGTCGAGGCGCCCTCCGATCCCAACGCTGCGCTTCCCACGCCGGCC
>CAIKXW010000393.1 GCA_903831485.1 uncultured Alphaproteobacteria bacterium
CGGCAAGACTCGTTGGAGGTTCGGCATGCGGATATTCAGTTTGTTTGCACTCGGAGCAGTTTTTGTGACCTGTCCGACCGCCATCGGCCAGCGATCGGACCTTACCGGTACCTGGACCAACGCCTCGCTGACGACCCTCAACCGCCCGGCGGGCGTCGACAAGTTGATCCTGAGCAAGGCTGAAGCCGATGCTGTTGTCGCCAGGATCAATATTGCGGGGTTTGCCCCCGAGGGCGCGCCGACGGAAGAATTCAGCGATCCGGATGCCGCAGCGCCCGTCAGCGGCGCGGCTGACTTCGGCGTGAAGGCTTATGACCAGTTCTGGGTCGCGCCGGGCGAACAACTCGCTCTGGTGAAAGGCGAGTTCCGGTCGTCCTACGTTGTTGATCCGCCGAGCGGCCGCGTGCCGATGCGGGCAGACTACGCAAGGCAGCGGCCAGCCTCTACTCGCTACGTAACCGGCGTCGGGGGCAACGAAGGGCCGGAAGCCCCGCCGCTATCAGAGCGCTGTTTGATCGGATTCGGGAACACCGGCGGTCCTGGTATGCTGAGCACGCTGTATAACAATACCTATCAGATCGTGCAGGCTCCAGATCACGTGATGATCCTGGTGGAGATGGTTCACGACGCCCGCATCGTGCCGACATTCGATTCTGCTTCCGAGGCACGCAGAGCTCACCGACCAGATGTGATGGCCCCCTGGCTTGGCGATAGCGTCGGCTGGTATGAGGGCGGCACGTTAGTCGTGGAAACAATCAACGTCCGCCCGGAGCAGGTTCAGGTGAGCTCTATACCGGTATCTCGGTCTGGCAAGGTCACCGAACGGTTCACCCGGATAGCCGACGGAGAGATCTTCTATGAATTCGCAGTCGAAGACCCAGCGATCTATTCAACTCCATGGCGGGCGGAGCTCAGCTTCTACGCCACCAAGCAGCAGGTCCATGAGTATGCCTGCCACGAGGGCAATCACGCCATGGCAGGCATACTCGGAGGAGCGCGTCAGCTGGAAACCGAGAAAGGCGTGACAGTCCGCCAATGACCACCCTGCTGCAGAAGGTTCTGGGCATACGCGCACACCACGCAGTGCTCAGTTTGGGCTTTTCGGAATCCTGAAGCTCGCAAGCGAGGGCTGTCAACTTGCCTTGGTGCGCGTTTGCTGGGCTTGTGCGGCTGCGGGCGAAGTCAAACGACCGCCCTGCTCCAGACAGATTCCGAGCGTACGCGCCGGATGCGGCAAGCTTGAACTCAACGTCCGCAATGGGCCACCGACGCCAAGCCCTTTCAGGGGGCGGGACCGTGCGGCTCCAGCTTACCCATCATTGAACGCCAGTGGCGCGACGCGGTTCGGCGCGCTTGACGGGGGCTGACAGGTGGCGTGCCTGTCGGCGGGGATTCTTTCGGTTCATCCGGGGCGCGAGCCGGATTTCCCCGGACAAGCCCGCGAATGACGCCGTGGGTGTTGCGCGACCGGGACCGTCAGCAATCGACGCGTTCGATCCTGCCGTCGCGCAGGTGGAAGCAGGCGTCCTGGGGGATGTCGAGCATGAGGGTCTGGTCGCGGGGGAGCTGGGCAAAGAGGCCGCGGAGGATGCGGCCGGAGACGCCGTGCGAGATGGCGATGATGGGATGGTTCGCTGCGGCGGCGTCCGCCAGCCAGCTTTGGAGGCGGGTGTTGAGCGCGTCCCAGCTGTCGCCGCCGGGGGCGTTGAAGAACCAGCTCCAGCGGTTGGGGCCGGCATCGTAGTCGGGGACGCGTTGGCGGATGTCGTCCTTCAGCATGCCGTCCCATTCGCCGAGACTGATCTCGGCGAGGCGGGGATCGGTCTCGATGGGGGATGCGAAGCCGCCATGCTCGCGGATGATGCGGGCGGTGTGCTGGGTGCGGCCGAGGGGCGAGGCGATGAGGCGTGCGTGCGGCGGCGCGATGCTGCCGAGAAGCTTGCCGAGACGGCGGCCCTGCTCTTCGCCGAGTGCGGTGAGCGCGGAATCCTTCGCGCCCTGTATGCGGCCTGCGGCGTTGAACGCGGTCTGCCCATGCCGAACAAGCCAGATCATGTGGGCCAGATCATGCAGCGCGATAGCGCGTGGTGAGATTGAACGGGCCGTCGGCCGTCGCCCTGCCCGCTTCGACCAGATGGATCATGTGCGCCAGAACGGAATGGGCGGCGGGTGCGTGGAGGCGCGCGTCGACATCCTTGTAGATCACCTTGACCATGTCGGGGATCAGCGTGTCGCCGGCTTTCAGGCGGGCGACGATGGCTTCCTCACGGGCGCGGCGATGGGCGACGTAGGCGTCGATGAATGCGTTGACGTTTTTCACGGGCGGGCCGTGCGTGGGCCAGAGCGCGCTGAAATTGCGGGCGCGGATCTTGGCGAGGCTGCGGTAGTAGTCGCCCATGTTTCCGTCGGGCGGCGAGATGACGGTGGTGGACCAGCCCATGATGTGGTCGCCGGAGAAGAGCGCGTTCTCTTCCTTCAGCGCATAGCAGACATGGTTGGACATGTGGCCGGGCGTGGTGATCGCCTCCAGCGTCCAGCCTGATCCCGAGAAGGTGTCGCCGTCCTTCACCAGCACATCGGGCATGAAGCCTTCCTGGCCATCTTCCTCGAGCGAGGCGTGGGGCATTGTGCCTGAAGGATCGGGCAGTCCGTAGACCTTGCAGCCAGCCCATTGTGCGAGGGGGTGGGCGAGCGGCGAGTGGTCGAGATGGGTGTGGGTGGTGAAGACGTGGGTGATCCGCTCGCCAGCGAGGGCGGCTTTTAGCGCCTCGAAGTGGGCGTCGATCGGCGGGCCGGGGTCGATGACGGCGACGTCGCCCTTGCCGATGATGTAGACGCCGGTGCCGAGGAAGGTGAACGGGCCGGGGTTCTGCGCGATGACGCGGCGGATCAGCAGGCTCGCCTGGTCGGCGCGGCCGTAGGCGAAATCGAGATCGCGGACGAAGGGAATACCGGACACGTTTACCTCTGGGCGATGCGACGGAGCTGCCCGCGCATGCCGCTCAGGTTGTAGCCGACTTCCTGGGCCCGATCGACGATGTCTTCCGGATCAACGCCCTCGGACGCCTCGGCCAGCGCCCACGCTGTGACGGAACGCGTCCCGGAGCGGCAGTAGGCCAGTGTGTTTGAACTCGCCGCCATCACGGCCTTCACGGCTTCGGCGGTCGGCGGCCCAACGAAGGGGGCGTGAACGTAGGTCATGCCTTCCTTCCGTGCGGCCGCTTCGATCTCCTCGGAGGTTGGCTGGTCCGGCTCCTCGCCGTCCGGCCGGTTGTTGATGATGTGGCGGTAGCCCATGCTGGAGATGGCGGGGATATCGCCCAGCGCGATCTGTGGCGCGACGGCAAACCGTTGGGAAACCTGCTTGATGTCAGCCATGTTGGTCGATCCCTCTTCTGATCCGCGACAAATGTCCGCTTGCGCAACGACCTCTTGTTCGCCTCTTATAAGCTGGAGCCTGCGGAGGACGTAACCCCTGTCGACCGACCCGTCCCGTTCTCCGGATTCCTCAGCATTGGCGCGTCTCGCATCCCGGATTCCCTGGGCGTATGTGGGGCGGCGCCTGCTGGCGGCCATTCCCACCATGCTGGTGATCATCACCGTGGTGTTCTTCATGCTGCGGGCGGCGCCGGGGAACCCATATTCGGCGGAACGCATGCTGACGCCGGCCGTGGAGGCCAACCTCATGGCCAGCCTTGGCCTCGATAAGCCGCTGCACGAACAGTATTTCGAATATGTGGGCAAGGTGGTTCAGGGCGATCTCGGGCCCTCCATGGTGTTCTACGACAAGGATGTGAGCGAGCTGCTGGGCGAGGGCCTGCCGGTGTCGCTGACCATCGGGCTGCTTTCCATCACCATTGCGCTGTTCTTTGGCGTGCTGCTCGGCGTGCTGGCGGCGATACGGCAGAACTCGCTGGCGGACTATTCGGTGATGAGTATCGCGATGGTCGGCATATCGATCCCGACCTTCGTGACGGGGCCGCTCCTGGCCATGGTGTTCGGGGTTTATCTCAACTGGTTTGCGGCGGGGGGCCTCGACCTGGGCCGCATGAATTTTCACAACCTCTTTCTCCCGGTGCTGACGCTGTCGCTTCCGCAGGTGGCGATCATCTCGCGGCTGATGCGTGCGTCGATGGTGGAGGTGCTGCGGTCCAACTTCATCCGCACGGCGCGGGCGAAGGGGATCAGCGAGACACGCATCCTGCTGCGCCATGCGGCGCCGGCGGCGATCCTGCCGGTCGTGAGCTATCTGGGGCCGGCGATCGTGGGGGTGATCACGGGGTCGGTGGTGATCGAGACGGTGTTCACCCTGCCCGGCGTTGGCGCGTCCTTTATCGAAGGCGCGATGACGCGTGACTATACCCGCGTGATGGGCGCCGTGATCCTCTATGGCGGCTTGATCATCGCGCTGAACCTGATCGCCGATGTGCTCTATGCGATCCTCGATCCGCGGGTGCGCTACTCATGATGATGGCAGTGGTTCCGGGCTCAACCGCCGATGTGCTGAACAAGTCCGCCGTGAAGGGGCGGTCGCTGTGGGACGATTCCCGGCGGCGGCTGTTCGCCAACAAGGCGGCGGTGGCGGGGATGATCCTGCTGGCGCTGCTGACGCTGATCGCGTTCATCGGGCCGCTCGTGTGGCCGCACTCCTACGAATACCAGTACCAGGACAGGCTCGGGATCGCACCGACAGGCGAGAACATGCACTGGCTGGGCACGGACATTCTCGGGCGGGACATGGTGGCGCGGCTGCTGATCGGGCTGCAGATCTCGCTGGCTGTCGGGTTCATCGCCACGTTCGTCTCGCTGGTGATCGGCGTGGCATGGGGCGCGATTGCGGGTTTTGCGGGCGGGCGCGTCGACCAGTTCATGATGCGCATCGTCGACGTGCTCTACGCAGTGCCGTTCATCTTCTTCGTGATCCTGGTGACGGTGGTGTTCGGCCGGCACATCTTCCTGATCTTCCTCGCCATCGGCGCGGTAGAGTGGATGACGATGGCGCGGATTGTGCGCGGGCAGACGCTGGCGCTGAAGCAGAAGGAATTCGTCGAGGCGGCGCGGGCGGCGGGCGTGAAGCCTCTGGGCATCATCGTGCGGCATATCCTGCCGAACCTGCTGGGGCCGGTGGCGGTCTATGTGACGCTGACCATGCCGGTGGTGATCCTGCAGGAGAGCTTCCTGTCGTTCATCGGACTAGGCGTGAACGAGCCGCTGACGTCGCTGGGGCAGCTGATCTCGGCAGGGCAGAAGGAGTTTGCCTATCCGTGGCTGCTGTTTGCGCCTGCGGCGCTGATGGTTGTAACGCTGTTCTCGCTGAACTTCATCGGCGACGGGCTGCGGGATGCGTTTGATCCGAAGGATCGGTAGCGCGGGAGGCCCGCCCTCATCCTGAGGAGCCCCCAAAGCGGGCGTCTCGAAGGACGAGGGCATGCTCACTGATGATCCCTCAAGCCAACGCCCGCGCCGGCAGGAAGCGGCTGTTGCGGAGGAGGGCTGCGGAGATCAGCGAGATGACCACGCCGATGGGGAACATCTCGATGAAGGTCAACGGCACGCGCATCAGCGGATTGCGGTACATTTCCGCGAACGCCTGCCCGTCCTTGGCCACCTGCGCGAGTTTTTCGGCGCTGGCGCCGCTCTTCTGCGCTTCCTCCAGCATCATCTGGCTGTACACCGCGCCGAAATCGAACTTGGTGACCGCAAGCGCCGCCTCCCACGCGATCACCCAACCGAGGCTGGCGACGGCGCTGATGGCGAGGCCCACACCGAGCGCCGGGAGGAACTTCACCACGCCGCCGAGTTCCCGGTCGCGATAGTGCTTCACGCCAAGAAACACGCCGGTCAGCGCCACGAGCATCGTGGTGTAGCCGATGATCGCGCCTGACTCGTTGTTCTGCTGGCCGCTCACCATGCCCCAGAACAAGGGGGCCCCGACGATCAGCGCGCCAGGGACGCCGTAGAGAAGAATGATCCTGAACATCTCCAGGTCTCCTAAGGATTCTTGGGCTGGTCGCCGTCCATCTCGACGAGGCCGAGACGGTTGCCGGCGGGGTCGGAGAAGAGGCCGAGGACGACGACGCCCTTTACCTCGAACCGTGGGGCGTTGATGGCGCCGCCGGCTGCGATGACTTTCGCGAGAGTTTCGGTCACATCGGGCACGCCGAAATAGATCACGCAGTCGGCTGGGTCGGTGCGGAGGAAGCCGTTGAGCCTCGGCGACTGGACCGGTGCGGAGACGTGGCCGGTGGGCGCGCTCTCCCAGCCGAACACTTCGGCGTAGAAGCTTCGCTGGCTGGCAAGGTCTGGCCCGGCGATGTCGAAGAAGACGATTGGCGCGGCGCTCATGGTGGGGTCCCCTCTCATGTCTGGTCACACGAAAAAGGGGCAGGCCGCGGCAACCCGCAATCGCCCGAAGGGGTGATTGGCGCAAAATCCGCCGGAATCGACGCGTTACATCGCACGTTACCTGAGCATGCCAAGCTCGCGCGCGCGAAGGATCGCCTCGGTCCGCCGGGTCACCTCAAGTTTGGCGAAGATTTTCGCGACGTGAGTCTTCACCGTGTTGGGCGAGACGTTCAGTGCGCTCGCGATTTCCTTGTTGGAGCGGCCGGCGGCCAGCAGTTCCAGCACCTCGAATTCGCGATCGCTGATGCCGAGGGTATTGCGCACCTGTTCGTTGGGAACGAAGCCCTCGCCTGCCGGCCTGCGCGGCATCAGGCGCGTGCCGACCCAGATGCCGAGGGCCAGAAAGCCGGCGGCGAGCAGGCCGACATAGAGTTCGCCCGGGTGGGCGCGGACGAGGAGCTGGAACTCGATCCATTGCAGGCCGAGGGCCGCAACGCCGAGGAGGCCGCCATAGATGAGGATCGTTCGCCACATCCCCGCCTGCCCTATCTCAAGCGGCGCACGCGGATGGACCTGCCGCCTTCGATCCGCATCAGGAAGCTGCCAACCGCCGCCGCCTTGATCTCAGCTTTCAGGGGAAGCGCGCCGAGACGGTCAATCTTCTCGATTTCAATCTGTTCCCACACCTGTCGATTATCAAGCGTGAAGCGGTACTTGCCGTCCGCTCGCTTTGCGGCGGAGGCGATGGTCACCTGAACATCGTCCGGCTGTTCTGGGGCGTTCGGCACGGCGATGCCGGTGGCGCGGGCGAAATCAGCAGCTTCGGGCTTCTTGAAGCCGAACGCCTGCTCGCTCTCCTCGGTCACCTGCTCGCGGCGGACCACGGCGACGCCGCCGGTCGCCTCCGCCTGCTTCAGACCGGCGATGGCGGCATCGTAGCAGGCCGGGCGTTCATCCGCCTTCAGAAGGCCGGCGCATGCGTAGACCTTCGCCAGCGGCGACTCCTGCGCAAAGGCTGCTCCGGCGGCCAGCACGGCGGCAGTCAGCAAGATGAACACACGCATGCTTACATCCGGCTTTGAGGCTGGAGAGCGCAAAGCCCTTCCAATCCAACGTGGTCTGACGCTAGGTTCCTACCGGAAAAGCTGACCGTGTGCACGCCTGTGCATCGGTTGGCGACGAAAGAGGAGTTCTTGATGCGCCTGAAGTTCCCTTTGCTGGCGAGTGTTTTCGCCGCTGCACTCGCGTTGACGGCCTGCGGGGGGGAATCGGGACAGGTGACATCGGAGCGGTTCACGCGCGGGATCGGCGCGCAGCCGAAATCGCTGGACCCACAAAAAGTTGAAGGCACCTGGGCCAACGACGTGATCGGCGACATGTTCATCGGCCTGTTCACCGAGGACGCCAAGGCCATTCCCGTCCCTGGCGTTGCCGAGTCATGGACCGTGTCCGAGGACGGGCTGACCTGGACGATCAAGCTCAAGCAGACGACGTGGTCGGATGGCGAGCCGCTGACGGCGGACGATTTTGTGTTCTCATTCCAGCGCCTGTTCGACCCGAACGAGGCCGAGATCGCCTATGCGTCCATCCAGTACGGCATCAAGAATGGCCGCGCGGCGAAGGAAGGACAGGTTCCGAAGGAGCAAGTGGGCGTTCGTGCGATCGACGACTACACGCTCGAGATCCAGCTCGAGTATCCGATGCCCCACCTGCCCGGCCTGCTGAAGCACTACACCGTATTCCCGCTGCCGCGGCACGTGGTCGAGAAGTTCGGCGACAAGTGGACGACCCCGGAGAACTATGTCGTCAACGGCCCGTACAAGCTGGCCGAGATGCGCCAGAACGATTTCATCCGCGTCGTGAAGAACGAAACCTTTGCCGAGGCGGATGATCTCTGTTTTTCGGAGGTGATCTACCTGCCCGTCAACGATCATGACGCCATGGTGCGCCGTGCGATGGCCGGCGAGATCGACATGAACAACTCCTTCCCGTCGGGACAGCTGGAAGTCACCCAGAAGAACCTGCCTGGTTGGCCGCGCATCTCGCCGATGATGGCGACGACCTATGTGGTGACCAACACGCAGAAAGAGCCGTTCAACGACCCGCGCGTGCGCAAGGCCATCGCGCTGGCGATGGATCGGGAGCACATCACGCAGAACGTGCTGAAGGGCGGGCAGCTACCGGCCTACAGCTTTGTGCCTGCCGCGATCGCCAACTACACGCCGGCTGAGTTCGAGTGGAAATCGCTGCCGCGCGCCGAGCGTCTGGCGCAAGCGAAGGCGCTGCTGGAAGAAGCCGGCTATGGACCGGGCAAACCGCTGTCGTTCGAATATCTCTACCGTTCAACGGGCGATAATCCGCGCATGGCGCCGGTGCTGCAGCAGAACTTCAAGGAGATTGCGCCCTGGGTTCAGGCGGAGATCCGGCGGGTTGAGACGCAGGCGCTCTATGACATGCTGAAGGCGAAGAACTTCGTGATCAGCGATACGGGCTGGGTCGCCGACTACAACGACGCCTACAATTTCCTGTACCTGCTCGACTCGCGCACGGGGCCGATGAATTACGGCAACTACGTCAACCCGGCGTATGACGCGATCCTCGACCAGGCGACGAAGGAAGTGGACGGCGCGAAGCGTGCGGAGCTGCTGAAGTCGGCCGAGGCGCTGATGCTGAGCGAGACGGCTGTGCTGCCACTGCTGACGCGCGTGACGCAGGACATCGTGTCGCCGAACATCACCGGATACGAGGACAATCCGGAAGACGTCCACCGGACGCGGTACATGTGCCGGAAGTAGGCTTCAGGAAGCCCGCCCTCATCCTGAGGAGGCCGCAGGCCGTCTCGAAGGACGAGGGCGGGCTTAAAGCGCCAGCACGATCTCATTGCGCAGCTGCTTTATCAGACCTGCATTCTCGCCGGTGTCGTGCCCGGGGAGGCGGCTGGTGGCGCGGATGTCGACGCGGGCGCCTTGCCCTACCATCACGACGCGCACAGCGACGTCGTGGATGAGTTCGTACCAGGGCGAGCGGTAGACGGCTTCGACGACGCCTGCTTCTGCGTCTGTGCGCATGACGCGCCAGCCGAGGCGCTCCATGGCGCGGGCGGCGGCTAGCGTGACAGCTTCCGGTTTTGCATCGAGCATCAGCGGCTTGAGGTCGTCGTAGAAGCTTTCCTGCGCGGCGGCGAAGGTCATGCCGGTCCAGCGGCCATTGCCTTGAGGGACAAGGGCGTCATCGCGGACGCGGACGGAACCGACGGCTGCGCGGTCCTTAAGTGTCGCTTCGGTAAAGGCGATGGGGAGGTTCCAGTCGGTCTGCGCGTCGTGGATCGGCGGAAGGTCGTCGTGGCTGACGACGGCGCGGCTGTAGATGCCTCCGGCCGACATGCCGGCTGCGGCGGTCACAAGGATGGCGACGATGCCGGAGCGGTGGCGACCGCTGACGAAGGCGAGGACGAGGCCGATGATGCCGAGCGCGACTGCGCCCAGCATCACCCACATGGTCATCAGCATGAAGGAACCGCGCGCCGTCAGCAGGTCCATCAGTCCCATGCGGAACAGGATGGGGCCTGCGAACAGCATCGCGCCGCCGATCGCCACGAGGACCACCGCGAGCGTCAGGATGGCGATGCGAAGCATCCGCCCTGACCGCTCGCGCTGGCGCGCCTTCGAGAGTTCGGTCATTCAGCCGCCTGGATGGTCGGCAGCTTGTGGTCCTTGAACGTCGCGCGCAAGGCCAGCTTGTTGATCTTGCCTGTGGCGCCGAGGGGGATGTTATCGACGAAGGCGACGTCGTCCGGCATCCACCATTTGGCGATCTTGCCGTTCAGGTAGTTGAGCATGTCTTCCTTCGTGGCCGTGGCGCCGGGCTTCAGCTGCACGATCAGGAGCGGGCGTTCATCCCACTTCGGATGCGGCAGGCCGATGGCGGCGGCGTTGGCGACGGCCGGGTGGCCGACAGCGAAATTCTCGATGTCGATCGAGGAGATCCACTCGCCGCCAGACTTGATCACGTCCTTTGCGCGGTCGGTGATCTGCATGTAGCCAAGCTCATCGAGGTGGGCGACGTCGCCCGTGTCGAAGAAGCCTTCATTGTCGAGAATATTGCCGCCCGCGTTCTTGAAGTAAGACTTGGCGATGGCTGGTCCGCGCACCACGAGGCGGCCAGCGGACTTGCCGTCACGCGGCAGCGTCTTGCCCTCGTCGTCGATGACCTTCATCTCGACGCCGAAGGGGGTCCGACCCTGCTTCAGCTTGTATTTCACGACGGTCTCGCGGTCCTTGGACAGCACTGGAGAGGTCATCGCACCGAGCGACCCCAGCGGGCTCATCTCGGTCATGCCCCAGGCGTGGATGACCTCGACGCCATAGTTTTCCTCGAAGGCGCGGAGAATGCGTTCGGGAACGGCCGAGCCGCCGATGACGACCTTGTTGAGGATCGGCAACTGCTTGCCTGTCGCTTCGAGGTACTGCAGCAGCATCAGCCATACGGTCGGCACAGCCGCCGTGAACGATACCTTTTCACCGTCGAGCAGTTCGTAGATCGACTCGCCGTCCATCTTCGCGCCCGGCAGGACGAGCTTGGCGCCGACTGCCGGCGCGGAAAAGGCGATGCCCCATGCGTTGGCGTGGAACATGGGGACCACAGGCAGCACCGTGTCGCGCGCGCCGATCCCGATGGCGTCATACTGCATGCCGATCAGGGTGTGCAGCACGTTCGAGCGGTGAGAGTAAAGCACGCCTTTGGGATCGCCCGTCGTGCCGGATGTGTAGCAGAGGCCGCAGGCGGTGTTCTCGTCGAAATCGCCCCACGTGACGTCGGTCGATTTGCCCGCGATGTATTCCTCGTAGGTGCGCAGGTTTGTCATGGCGGACTGAGGCCTGTGCGCGGCGTCGGTCAGAACGATGAAGTGCTTGACCGTCGGGACCTTGTCCTTGATGGCCTCGATAATCGGCTGGAAGGTGATGTCGTAGAAGACGTGCGTGTCTTCGGCGTGGTTGATGATCCAGGCGATCTGCTCGGGAAACAGGCGCGGGTTCAGCGTGTGCAGCACGGCCCCGATGCACATCGTGCCATACCAGGTCTCGATGTGGCGCGTGGTGTTCCAGGCCAGGGTGGCGATCCGGTCGCCCTTCTGGACGCCATCAGCCAGGAGCGCGTTCGAGCATTGCCGGGCGCGATTGTAGAGGTCGGTGTAGGTGGAGCGGACGATCGGTCCCTCGACCGTGCGCGTGACGATTTCCTGCTGGCCATGGTTCAGGTAGGCGTGCTCGATTACCTTGTCGACGGTCAGCTTCCAGTCCTGCATCATGCCGTTCATCGGCCCGCGCTTGATGGTGCTGGCGCCGGGCATGGCTGTTGCAACGCCGGGGGCCACCGGGGCTGCTGCAGCTGCTGGCTTCGCAGCGGGCGCCGATGCTTTCACCGGCTCTGGCTTCTTCTTGCCCATTCCAAACATCTGACAACCTCCCGTAAGCGCCTGTTCTGCGGCTTTGCCGCTCCTTCTAGACGCCGTCACGTTGGGGAGCAATTCTTTCGCGGTCAGAAGGTTGAGAGCGGCGAGTGTAACGCGGCTTCCGGCCGCTGATTTTTGCATACTGACGCGGTCTCGCCGCTCCGTTGAGCGCCGATTGGCGTTTCGCCCAGAACAGGTCCGCGCTATCGAAGGCCGACCAAGCTGTTGGGGACCTCCATGCGCGTTGCCGTTTTCTGCTCTGCGGCCCTCGTTCTCGCCGCCTGTGGCCAGCCTTCTGACCCTGCGGCGGGGGCTTCAACCGAGGCGCCGTCGGCGGACACCGGATCCGGTCCAGCGGAATCCGCGGCGGCCCCTCTCGCCACGAACGGACCGCTGCATGAGCGGCTCGATTGCCTGCGGACATCCGGAGGCCTTCTGCTGATCGGGCATCGGGGCGGGCCGACGCGGGACTATCCGGAGAACGCCATCGAGACGCTTGAGCGGACCCTGAAGGCAGGGACGCGGGCGATGGAGGTGGACGTTGCCGAGACGAAGGACGGCAGGCTCGTGCTCATGCACGATGATGATATGGAGCGGACCACGACGGGTACAGGGCTGGTTGCGGACCATACGCTGGCCGAGATTCAGGCGTTGAAGCTCGAGACCGGCAGCAAGGTGACGGAGTTCGCACCGCCGACGCTGGAGGCGGCCCTGGAATGGGCGGTGAAAAACAATGCGATCCTCGAGCTCGACAAGAAGCGGGCTGCGACCTACCCGCCGATGATCGCCGCGGTGCGCGCGGCGAAGGCCGAGAACAACGTGTTCGTCATCACGTATACAGACGAGCAGGCTGTGGAGGTTCACACGCTCGCGCCCGAGCTGATGATCACGGCCACGGTGAATTCGATGGCGCAGTTCGAAGACCTGATTTCGCGCGGGGTGAAGCCCGACCGCTTCCTTGCGTGGACCGGCAATGTCGAGCCACGCCCGGACCTGTGGTCGGCGCTGGCGGCGCGTGGCGTCGAGAGCATTTTCGGAACGAACGGCTCGCGCGCGGAAGGCCTCGACTACCGCTACTGGGACGATGACGACGGCTCGGAGTTCAACAAGCTGTCTGCGGATGGCCTGCCCATCCTGGTCACCAGCCTGACCGACAAGACGGCGCGGCAGGTGGCGTCCGAGATTCGCAAGGCGGAAGCCTGCAGCCTCTAGAGGCGCCGATTCGAGGTAACCGGTGTCAGCCCCCACTGCGACAATCGCGACCGGTTGGGCGTGTGCATGTTTTTGCAGCTGGCTGCTGCGCTGCAGCAGGCGAAACGCAGCGCCGGTTTCGCGCGATGGCCGAGATATGGTCCGGAATCGTGCGGGTCAGTTCGGGGCGGTTCGAAACGCCTTTGCCGTGAGCGAAATGGTGCTGCGGCGCGGCGACGCACGGCGCCAAGATTTTGCTCGACGCCGTGCCACTCGGCTGGGTAATTGGGCAGTAATTGTTCGCCCGAGGCGCGCTGCGTCCGAAGGCTGCGGTTGGAGCGGGCTTGGTTGTTAAAGAGGATTCGCTGGATGACGCCTTGAAGGGGCCATCCAGCGCGCCATTTTCCGATGCGGGCGACTTGTGCGCCTGGCCTCGGTGGGTGGCGGCTCGAAGGCACAGGCCGTGTTTCTCGAAAGAGGTTAGGTCCGGGCAGCGCCGCGCGCTGTCTTTTGGGGTTCTTGGCGGCGGATCGGGGACTTAGACCCGGCAGCCGCCTGGATGGGTCGTAGTGGGATTGAGTCGACATGAGCATGACAGAAGCGGTCGTCGTGAAGCCCAAGGCGGCAGCGTCCGCGACCGGCGGCATTCCGGGTCTCGATCCGGCCCCGACGCGCCATGCCAAACTGGTCGCCTGGGTTCGTGAGATTGCGGCGCTCACAAAGCCCGACCGCGTTCACTGGTGCGATGGCTCTGACGCCGAGTTCGACCAGCTGACTCAGGAACTCATCGCGCTGGGCACGCTGAAGCGGCTCAACGCGGCCAAGCGCCCGAACTCGTTCTATGCGGCGTCCGATCCGAAGGATGTCGCCCGCGTTGAATCGCGGACCTTCATCTGCTCCGAGAAAGAGATCGACGCGGGCCCGACCAACAACTGGGCCGACCCGGCCGAGATGCGCGTGAAGCTTGCCGGCCTGTTCGATGGCGCGATGCGCGGCCGCACCATGTATGTCGTGCCGTTCTGCATGGGGCCGCTTGGCTCCAAGATTTCCGCGCTGGGCGTCGAGATCACGGACTCGGCCTATGTCGCCATCTCGATGCGCGTGATGACCCGGATGGGCCGCGCGGCGCTTGAGCAGATGGGCGATGACGGCTTCTTCGTTCCGGCCGTTCACACGCTGGGCGCGCCGCTGGCGGCCGGCCAGAAGGACGTGCCGTGGCCCTGCAATGAAGACAAGTACATTGTCCACTATCCCGAGACGCGCGAGATCTGGTCGTACGGATCGGGCTATGGCGGCAACGCGCTGCTGGGCAAGAAGTGCTACGCCCTGCGCATCGCCTCGGTGATGGCGCGTGATGAAGGCTGGCTGGCCGAGCACATGCTGATCCTCAAGCTCACCTCGCCTGAGGGCGTCGTGAAGTATGTCGCCGCGGCCTTCCCGTCCGCGTGCGGCAAGACAAACCTTGCGATGCTCGAGCCGACGCTCAAGGGCTGGAAGGCCGAGACGATCGGGGACGACATCTGCTGGATGCGTTTTGGAGACGATGGCCAGCTCTACGCCATCAACCCGGAAGCGGGCTTCTTTGGAGTCGCGCCGGGAACGTCTGCAGCCACCAACCGCAACGCGCTCGACTCGTGCGCGCGCAACACCGTCTTCACCAACGTCGCGCTGACCGCTGACGGCGACGTCTGGTGGGAGGGCATGACGAAGGAGCCGCCGGAAGGCCTGACCGACTGGCGTGGCCGCGCCTGGTCGCCCGCGATGGGCGAGCCTGCTGCTCACCCCAACGCGCGCTTCGCCTGCCCGGCTGAGCAATGCCCGGTGATCGCGGCCGAATGGGAAGACCCGAAAGGCGTGCCGATCTCCGCCATCCTGTTCGGCGGGCGCCGCGCGTCAGCTGTGCCGCTTGTGACCGAAGCTTACGACTGGGAGCATGGCGTGTTCATGGGCTCGACGGTTGCCTCCGAAGGCACCGCTGCGGCCGAGAACAAGGTCGGCGAGCTTCGCCGCGATCCGTTCGCGATGTTGCCCTTCGCCGGCTACAACATGGCCGACTACTTCGCGCATTGGCTGAAGATCGGCCAGAAGTCCGGCGCCAAGCTACCGAAGATCTTCTTCGTCAACTGGTTCCGGAAGGACAAGAACGGCAAGTTCATCTGGCCGGGCTTTGGCGAGAACACGCGCGTGCTGAAGTGGATCGTCGATCGCCTTGAAGGCACGGCCGCGGCCAACGACACCGCCATCGGCCGCGTGCCGACGAAGTCGTCGATTGACATCTCGGGCCTCAACCTGAGCGATGCGCAGATGGACACGCTGCTCGGCGTCGACCACGACGTCTGGCGCGAAGAGGCCGGCCTCATCCCGCCCTTCTTCGAGAAGTTCGGCGACCGCCTGCCGCAGGCGCTGTGGGACCAGCACAGCCAACTGGTGAGCAGGCTGGGCTGATCGCCACGATCATGATTGCAAAAGGCCCGCTCAAACGATCGGGCCTTTTCATTTCTGACGTCAACCACCCTAAGTGAACTGAAGCATTCAGCACGCCGCCCGCGTCCATTCCGGAATCGGAAATGACAGCCGCAGCGATTGGTTGACGAACATGTACGGCGCCACGAAATCATCCTGCGCGGATACATAGGCGATCGCGAATTCCGCCTGGAAGGGCTCGGGATCGACGATCTCGGCGTCGACAGACGCGGAGCCGCTTTTGGCGCCGAACGGCGCCTCCAGCACCTTGCGCGGACCGGCCTCCGTGAAGGTGTAGACCGCCAGCGTCCTTGCATCGCATTCCGCGCGCCGGTTCACATCGGTGAAACCCGCATAAGACGGACGGCCGTCGCGCCCGCCGAATTGTGTGATCTCGATCGCGCGATTGAACTTCCCTGCGCCGCCGGATTTGTGGAAGTCGCGGTAATCTGCCTGCAGCAGGAAGCCTGCTTCCATCCGCACGAGATAGAAGAGCGACAGGCTGCCCGCACACTCCGCGCATGCTTCGGCGTTGTCTGCGCCGGTCAGGAGCACGGCGCGCTCGCCCATGACGACGACGCCGAGATCCTCCACATTGTCAGGCACGCCGTCCGTGTAGACAGCGGTCATCAGGGCGGGAACATCCGCCTTCGTGATCTCGCCGATCGGCAATCGCGCAGGCTCGGGCGCCGCTGGCTCGGCAGTCACAGCCGGCGCGGGCGGCTCGGCGCCACAGCCGCTGAGCGCGGCCGTAATCGCAATGAACATGACGAATCTGCGCATGGCCCCCTCCCGCTGCGGAACTTCAAGTCTAGAGCGGTACGACAGGAAGTGGAAGCAAGCCTGCCGTTATGCCCCCATCACTTCCGCCAGCTCGGTGAAGCTGTGGACGATCACGTCATATGTCCCGGCCGCCGGCAGCGGTCTTTCCGTGCCGGGGCCCCATTCCAGCGGACGGTGGACATAGGCGGCCATCAGACCGCGTGACTTGGCGGCGTCGAGGTCGCCGGGGTGGCACGCGACCATCATCACCTGGCTGGGCGCGATGTCGAGGAAGCGCGAGGCGCTGTCATAGATCGCCGCGTCTGGCTTGTAGGTGCGCACGAGATCGGCGCCGAGGATGGTGTCCCACGGAATGCCGGCGCGCTTTGCCATCGACAGGACGAGCGCGATGTTGCCGTTCGAAAGCGCCACGACGGCGTGCCTCGCCTTGAGCAGGCCCATCCCTTCGATCGAATCCGGCCACGGATCGAGGCGACGCCAGCCCATGGCGAGCCTGTGCTTCTCCGTCTCGTCGAGATCAGTGATCCCGTACTGCGCCAGCGCGACGTCCAGCGTTTCGCGATGCAGGGCGTCCATCGTCACATAGCTGCGCTCAGCCGATCGCACCGGCGCCATCGCCTGGAGGATCGGCCCGCGCCACGTGTTAGCGAAGGCGCCCCAGTCGAGCGCGTGTCCCTTCGGGCCGAGGATCGCCTCCGCCTCCCGGGCGATGCCGCTGCGCCAATCCACCACCGTGCCGAACACGTCGAACGTCAATGCGCGGATATTCGTGAAGTCAGCCATTGCGTGTTTCCTCGAGCCCCAGCTCCCTGCGCAGCTTGATGGATAGCGCAGAAACAATCATCTCGTATGACGCCCGGAGGTAGGATTTGACCTCACGCTTGGCGAGGCCGGGCGCGGCGTAGCTCTGTATCCATTTGAGCCCGCGCGAGGCCATGTAGGGGGCCGGCCTGCACCCCGGCGCTTCGCGCAGCACCTCCCACCCGATGTCGGACACCTTGAAGGTGATCTCGGGCGCGCGGCCCTTCTCGAACCATGCCATGGCGAAGACCTTGCCTCCCACCTTCCACACCTGCGCGCCGCCCCATTGCTCGACGAAGCTGGTCGCAGGCAACCGACCGCAGAACGTATTGAACTCAGCCCGACTCAACGGCATCGCGCCCCTCTCGGTCTACGCGCATAGCTGAGCCCGGCCGCACGCGCATGCAATGCCCTCGGCGACTTCGCCATGTCTGCAAATTGTCGATTTCGACTTTCGCTCGACCATGGCCCGCGTCATAGTGATCGAAACTTGCGCCACTGGGTGGAGGACGCATGGCCGACGGAGCCTGGCAGGATTGGGTGGGTCGCAGCCAGACGCTGCGCGACACAGCCGGCGCCTTTCCGGCGCGTGCGCTGGCGCTGACGCTCAATCACGACAACGGACAGAAGCTGACCGAGGGCGATCCTGTTCCTGCGATCTGGACGTGGATGAATTTCCTTCCGCTCTCGTTGATGTCGGAGGTTGGCTCGGACGGACATCCGCGGCGGGGCGGCTTCACGCCGCCGATCGACTTGCCGCGGCGGATGTGGGCGGGCAGCCGGTGCACGTTCGAGGCGCCGGTGCGCATCGGCGACAGTGTCGAGCGCAGATCGACCATCACGAAGATCGCGGAGAAATCCGGCGCGGCCGGCCCGATGGTCCTGATGACCACGACGCACGAGGTGAGGGCCAACGGCGCTTTAGCCATGCGCGAGGAGCAGGACATCGCTTTCATCGCGATCCCGGAGCGCTTCACGCCGCCTGCCCCCACGCCGCTGCCGCCCTGCGAATGGCGCGAGAAGGTGACGGTCGATCCGGTGATGCTGTTCCGCTTTTCGGCGCTGACATTCAATGGCCATCGCATCCACTATGACCTGTCCTACGCAACGGAGGTGGAGCGCTATCCGGGCCTCGTGGTGCACGGGCCGTTGCAGGCGATCATGCTGTACGATGCAGCGCTGCGGCACGCGCCGAAGGGGGCGCGGCCGGCGCAGTTCCAGTTTCGCGGGATGCGGCCGCTGTTCGACTTTGACGCGATCACGCTGAACGGCCGCGCCGGCGACAGCGGCGAGATGCATGTCTACACCGCCAATGGCGAGGACCTGGTCGGGATGCAGGCGCGCATCGGGTGGACGACCGACTGATGCAGGACAGGCTGTGCGCGTCCAGTCGCTGGACGATGACACACGGCGCAAGGGTGGGAAACGATGGTCAAGATTCTCGAAGGTCTGCGCATCGTTGAGGGCTCAGCGTTCGTCGCGGCGCCGCTGGCGGGCATGACGCTGGCGCAGATGGGCGCAGACGTGATCCGCTTCGATCGCATTCGCGGGGGACTGGACTATGAGCGGTGGCCTGTCACCGACAAGGGGCGCAGCCTGTTCTGGGCGGGACTCAACAAGGGCAAGCGCAGTCTTGCCGTCGACATGGCGACGCCACGCGGACAGGAAGTGGTGACGCGGCTGATCTGCGCGCCGGGAGAACAGGCCGGGATCTTCCTCACCAACCTGCGCGTGCGCGGCTGGATGGATTATGACTCGCTGCGCAAGCATCGCGAGGACCTGATCATGATGTCGATCATGGGCGATCGCAGCGGCGGGCCGCAGGTGGACTACACGGTGAATCCTGCAGTCGGCTTTCCGAATGCGACGGGGCCGGAAGGGTCGACCGAGCCGACGGGACATGTGTTGCCGGCGTGGGACTGCATCACGGGGCAGCAGGCAGCGCTTGGGATTCTGGCGGCGGAGCGGCATCGGCGCCTGACCGGGCGCGGGCAGCTGGTGGAGCTGGCGCTGAAGGACATGGCGCTGGCGATGCTGGGCAATCTTGGCATCATCGGAGAGGTGACCATCAACGGCCATGACCGGCCGAAGATGGGCAACTCGCTGTATGGCGCATATGCTCAGGATTTCGTCTGCAAGGGTGTCGGGCGGGTGATTGTGGTCGCCCTCACTTTGCGCCAGTGGGACAATCTGAAAGCCGCCACGCACACGCAGGCAGCGTTCGATGAGCTTGCGACGAAGCTTGGTGCGAATCTCAGCCTGGAGGGTGAGCGGTTCAAGCACCGGCACGCCATCACGGCGGTGCTCAAGCCCTTCTTCGACAACCGGCGCATCGAGGATTTCGCGCAGTCATTTGATTCACGCGGCGTGACATGGAGCCGCTACCGGTCGTTCAAGGAAGCGGTCGAACAGGACCCGGATATCTCGACGGACAATCCGATGTTTTCCATGCTCGAACATCCCGGCATCGGCTCCTACCTCACGCCGGGGAATCCGATCGCGTTCTCGGACGCGGAGCGCGTGGCGCCGACGCGCGGGCCGAGCCTGGGGGAGCACACCGATGAGCTGCTGGCGGAGATCGGGTTTTCTAACACCGAGGTCGCAGCGCTGCACGACGACAAGATTGTCGCCGGGCCGCGGTGATCGCTGAAGCAAGTCATTCCCGGGTCATGCCCAGGAACGACTCCCGCGATTGTCAGAAATCCGCGCGCAGGCCCACGCGGAAACCCCGGCCTGCCATCGGGGCGAGGTCCTTCAGCGGTGAGGCGTGGTGACGGATCTCCTCGTCGGTGAGGTTTGTGCCTTCGACGATGAGATCGACTTCCGGCATCAGATGCCATGTCGTGCGCAAGTCGATGGCGGTCCAGCCATTGGTGGGAAGTTCGCCTGCGGTGACACGGTCCTGATCGTCGGCCCAGCGCGCTTCAAGACGCGCTTTCACGAGAGAGGTCTCGGCTTCGACCCCGGCTGTCGCCGACATGGGTGGAATGCGCGGGAGGTTGCCGCCGGCGTCCAGCTTTGCGCGCACCACGTCCGCGCCGCCGTCAATGTGCCAGTGCACGCCGAAGGCTTCGCCGAGCTCGAGCGTCGCGCTGATCTCTGCGCCGGTGAAGTTTGCGTCGGCTTGCGCGGCGGCGAAGACCGGCAGGCCGTCCAGTTCTGCGCCTGTCGGCGCGAGATAGATGAAGCGCTCGAAGTCGAAGCGATAGAGGCTGCCGTCGATGCGCAGCGGTCCGGCCTCCCAGCGCGCGCTTGCCTCGAGGCTGACGCCGCGCTCGGTTTCGAGCGTGGCGTCGCCGACTTCGTACTGCTGCGTGGCGAGGTGTGGGCCGTCGGCAAAGAGTTCGACGTCGGTCGGCGCGCGCTCGGTGCGGCTGGCGGTGAGGCCCAGGAAGAGTTGCTCGGTTGCGTGGCCGTGCACGCCGAAGGATGCGTTGAGGGTGTCGAACGTCCGTTCGCCTGCGACAGCGTTGTCGAGCTTCACCTCGTCAAGGCGCAGACCGCCTTCGAGGCCCCACTGGTCCTGCTCGAGTGTCTCGAACAGGAAGGCGCCGGTGGCTTCGGTGATTGTCGGCGTGACGAAGGCCTCATCGCCCACCGCGCGGAAATCGCGACGTGAGGACTGCAGGCCAATGCTTCCCTCCAGGCCCATGAATTCGGCGTGTTCGCCTTCCAGCCGCAGCTCGTAGCCTTCATTGGTGAAGACGGTGCCCGGAACGCCCGGGCCTTCGAACTCAGTGTGCTGGTAGTCGACGACCGAGGCGGCGCCGGTGATGCGCTTGAGCGGGCCCTGCGCGAAATTCCAGCCGCCTCGGAGGTCGACGCGCGTCTGTTCCATGTCGATGAAAGGCAGGTCGGGCGTGTCGCCGACTGCCGCAACACCGATCGCCAGCGTCCCCAGTTCAACCGGGGCCGCTTCTTCCTCATGGCCGCCGACGATGCCGTACTTCGATTCCAGCTGGCGCACGGCGACGCCTACGAAGCCATCATCGCCCACGAGCGAAAGGCCGCCGCTGAGCGCCTGTGATTCGACACCGGAATTTTCCAGCGTGCCGGAGGATTCGTCGTGGACTTCGCCCTCGGCGGCTTCCTGCGCGCGGAGACGTGCGGATTCCGCGAAGCCGGGAATGTCGAGATTGTCGCTCTCGCGCCAGGTCGCGCTCAACGTGCCGACCAGAGGGCCGCTGCTGCCCGTGGCGCGAGCGGCGAGCGTCTTGCCCTCGTCTGCGCTGGTGTAGCCGGCATAGCCCATGGCGCTCAGCGGAGCGTCGGGAAGTTGTTCGGCGATCAGGCCGTCGATCACGTTCACCACGCCGCCCGCAGCTCCGCCGCCATAGGCCAGAGTGGCCGGGCCGCGCAGGATTTCGATGCGCTCCGCGCCGAGCGGGTCGCCTGTCACGGCGTGGTCCGGGCTTGCAGCCGACGCATCGATCACGCCGATACCGTTGGTGAGCACCTGCACGCGCTCAGCGCCGAGGCCGCGAATGACCGGGCGGCTGGCGCCGGGGCCGAACGCGGTGGTTGAGACGCCCGGCAGTCCCTCGAGCGTGTCGCCCAGCCCGCCCGAGATGCGCTCGGCGATGTCGTCGCCGCTGAGCACGGTGGTGGAGGCGATCAACTCGTCGCCGGTCCGCGCGGGGCCGACGCCGGTGATGACGACCACGTCGCCCGGATCCTCGTGCTGCTCGGCCGGCGGCTGCGCCTGAGCCAGCGCCGCGGGCGCAGCAAGCGCCACGACCGCGGCGCCCAGGAGGAGGTGTCTGGAGGAACGCATCAGGGAACTCCGTATGTTACATCATAACACTATGATATACTATAACGCTGCGCAAGCGTGTTCTGGCAAGCCCGTCCGGCGACAGGCCCTGCCCATGGCGCAGGTTTGCCGCTAACTAGGCGCCGTCCCCGGAGCCCGCCCACGCATGAAGCATCTGCCAAACGCGCTGACGCTGCTGCGGCTGGTGCTCGCGCCCGTGGTGGCGTGGTTTTTCCTCGAGGGAGTTGCGGCGGCGATGACCCCGGGCCAGGACGTCATTCGGCGGCTGGAGTTCGTTGTCTACAACCAGACAGTTGCTGCGGCCCTCTTCATTGTAGCAGCGCTGACGGATCTGTTTGACGGCATGATCGCGCGAGCCTTCGACGCCCACTCGAAATTCGGAAGGCTCATCGACCCGATCGCAGACAAGGCGATTGTCGGTCTGCCGCTGATCGCGATTGTCGTTGCCATGTGGCTCGATCGTAGCTCGTTTTGGCCGATCGCCGCCTTCGCCACGGCGGTCATCGTCATCCGCGATGTTTCGATGACGCTGATCCGTTTGTCCTCGCCTGATGGCGAAGGCGCACCCGTTTCGTCTCTCGCCAAGATCAAGACGGCGCTTGAGCTGATCGTTGTCGGCTCGGCGCTGGGCGTGGGCGCGCTCGTCGCGCACCTGCAGGTTCAAGATAGCATCGGCGATACGGGCTTTGTGGTGATCTCGTCTTACGTGGAGGCGTTCGAATGGGTTTGGCTGCTCACACTAGTGATGACTGCGGCCCTCTCCGCGTGGACGGCATGGCAGTACCTGCGACCAGCGAAAACCATTCCCTGAAACGCAGTGGCCGCGCCCGGGGGGAACGGGCGCGGCCTTTGCGGGGTAAGTGCGCAGGAGGGGGACGTCGCAACACTTACCATCTGCGGCGGATTCGGCAGGAGAAGCAGAATTGCCCGTCGCTCATGTGTTAGTAGAACAAAGGTCCATCAACAGAAGGTTAACGCCAACGCACTTTCTCGAAACGACTGTGACATTTGCTATCAGCATGTTTAATGGCTTCGCGGGCTGTGGGCGGTCCCCGGTTGTCGACATGGCTGACATGGAAAGGGCCCCGGCTTTCGCGGGGGCCCTTGAACTCTTCGGATCAGTCGGTAGCCGCGCAGATCAGGCGGCGCGGAGCGTCGCGAGAAAGCTGTCCACCTGCTTGCGGAGGTGTTCAGCCTGACGCCCGAGTTCGCCGGAGGCGTTGACCACCTGGTTCGCCGCTTCGCCGGTTTCAGAGGCTTCGCGCTGCACGTCCGTGATGTGGTGGGTGACGTCGCGGGTTCCGACAGCAGCCTCGCCCGTGCTGCGGGAAATTTCGCGCGTGGTCGCGGATTGCTCCTCCACCGCCGCGCTGATCGCGGACGAAACGCTGTCGATCTCGTTGATCGTCGCCTGGATTTCGGTGATCGCGGCCACTGACTGGCGGCTGATCTCCTGCATCGCAACGATCTGTTGGCCGATTTCCTCGGTCGCCTTGCCGGTCTGGCCGGCCAGCGCCTTCACTTCCGCCGCCACGACGGCAAAGCCACGGCCGGCTTCGCCTGCGCGCGCGCTTTCGATAGTTGCGTTGAGGGCGAGGAGGTTGGTCTGGCCGGCAATGTCGGAGATCAGCGAGATCACCTGGCCGATCTTGTCGGCGGCGGCAGAGAGCTGGACCATCGTCTCGTTGGTGCTGCGCGCCTTCACGACGGCCGATGCCGTAATGCGGGACGCGTGGCTGACCTGCCGGGAGATTTCAGCGACGGCCTGGTTCAGTTCGTCGGTGGAATTGGCGACTGTCGCGACGCTGGTGGTTGCCTGCTCGGCGGCGGCTGACACCACGACAGCCTTGCTGCTGGTGGCTTCGGCGATCGACGACATCGACCGCGCGGTATGTTCGAGTTCGGTCGCGGCGGCGGCGACAGTGTGGACGATGCCGCCGACGGAGGATTCGAAAGCGGTTGCGATCTCTCGCACGGCCTTCTGCTTCGCCAGCTCGCCTTCCTCCAGATAGATCGAAATGGCGAAATCCATGTCAAGCATCGCAGCGCGGAAGAATGCGCCGTTGTAGCGCGCCACCATCGCCTTGAACTGGGCGTCAGAGCCGCTGCGCGACTTCCACATCGGACGGCGCCCGTAGACCTTGGCCTGGCAATGCATCGCGATTAGCGCCGAGACGCGTTCAGCGATGAAGCTGTAGCCGGCAATGTACCAGCGCGGCTCGAGGCCGATGCGCGCGTGGACCTGTCCGATCTTGCGCACCGAATTCACGTAGTCGCTGCTGAAATCGCCCTGAAGGATGATGGCCCAATGAGCGATCTGCTTGTTCTTCGCCTTGTCCATCATGGGTTCGCCGCTGAAATGCGCGGAGACCTGCGGCCATTTGCGCATGTGTACGTAGAACTCGGCGAGAATTCCAGGCAGGGCCTGGGTCACGAGCGGGGCAATCTCGCGCAGGGCCTGTATGGCGTCCCTGTCGAGCTGCAGGAATCCAAGACGTTCAGAAATGTCGGGTTCAGCGGCCATTGGTGTGTTCCAATATTCTACCGGCGGCTCGTCGGCAAAGTCATGGTTACGCGCAGGGGGTTTGCTGAAAGTTAACGGCGGCAGGCCGGAGCTTTACCTGTGCGGCACAAACGTCCAAATCCGGGCGTCAGAGCTGGCCGAGATTTCCCCGCAGCATCTGGAGCACGCCGGAGAAGTCCTTGCTGCCATAACCAAGCCTGTCGAACAGCTGGTAGAGCGCCTCGGCGCTGTTTCCGAGCGGCGTGGTGGCGCCTGAACGCGCGGCGGCTTCCTGAGCGAGCTTCAGGTCCTTCAACATCATGTTGGCGGCAAACCCGCCTTCATAGTTGCGGTCTGACGCGGTCTGCGGGCCGACGCCCGGCCACGGTGCATAGGTGGAGAGCGACCAGCAATTGCCGGACGACTTCGAAGCGATCTCGAAGAAGCGATCAGGCGCAAGGCCCAGCTTCTCGGCGAGGGCGAAGGCTTCGCATGTGCCGATCATCGAGATGCCCAGCAGCATGTTGTTGCAGATCTTGGCGGCCTGCCCCGCACCATGATCGCCCGCGCGGATGGTCACGCGCGACATGGGCTTCAGCGTCTCCTCGACGCTGGAGAAATCTGCTTCATCGCAGCCGACCATGAAGGCGAGCGTGCCGGCATCCGCCGCCGCCGTGCCGCCGGAGACAGGCGCGTCGGCGAAGCGGAAGCCGGCGGCCTTTGCCTGTGTGGCGACGGCGCGGGCGCTATCGACGTCGATGGTGGAGCAGTCGACCAGAAGCGCGGACTTCGGCGCGTTGGGCAGAATGTCGTCGGCGTAGACTTTGCGGACATGCGGGCCGGCGGGAAGCATTGTGATGACGGCGTCGGCGCCCTTCACCGCATCGGCGACGGATTTTGCGCCTGTCGCGCCGGCGCTCACCACTTTCGCGATGGCCGCCTCGCTGAGATCGAACGCGGCGACCTCACGACCGCCGACGACCTGCCGCGCAGCCATGCCGCCGCCCATATTGCCAAGGCCGATGAATGCGATGCGGGTCATGGTGAGATCCTCTCAAGACTTCACCCGCACTAGACCCAGTCCGCGCCCGCGATCAAGCGCCGCCGCCGAAGCGCATGGCGATGGCGGGGCCCCAGCCATAGAGGGTGAAGAAGAATGTCGAATAGCCGACGAAGGCCGCGCTGATCGTCAGCGCAGCAGCCGCACCCAACCGGCCCACCGCACTGCCTTCGCCGCGGCGTGCGCGGATATAGAGTTCTGCCACAATCAGTGGGGGCACGAAGAACGCCCAGTTCATCACATGGTCGAACCAGCCGGAGAAATCGGCTTCGATATGGCCCGGATTGTCCGGGCCGGCGAATACGAAGAACAGGCCGTAGCCGATACGATAGAGCCACGAGCCGATGGCGAGCGCGAACAGGCGGATGGCCCATGCGCGGTGTATCTCGATGCGGCGGGCCATGGCGTGCCGGACCGTCTGCACGGCGGCCAGCACCATCAGCGCGCCGTATGCAGCGAAGGCGATATCCATGGCGAACCCTCCGACCGTGCCCTTCATGGCGATGAAGGTAAGACCACCGACACCGGCGGCGAGCGCGGCCAGCGCATAGATGCGGCCTATCCAGTGGTGAACGGCAGGCGCCTTTGC
>CAIKXW010000394.1 GCA_903831485.1 uncultured Alphaproteobacteria bacterium
TCGAGAGCAGCGGGATGATCGCGTCGATCTGCTGGTAGAGCTCCGAGCGGTCGTCGGTCGGGCCCGAGATGATCAGCGGCGTGCGGCTCTCGTCGACCAGGATCGAGTCGACCTCGTCGACCATGGCGAAGCGGTGGCCGCGCTGGACCATGTCGGCCAACGAGTACTTCATGTTGTCGCGGAGGTAGTCGAAGCCGAATTCATTGTTGGTGCCGTAGGTGATGTCGCAGGCGTAGGAGGCGCGGCGCTGGGCGTCGTCGAGGCCGTGCACGATCTTGCCGACCGACATGCCGAGGAAGCGGTAGACCTTGCCCATCCATTCGGCGTCGCGCGAGGCGAGGTAGTCGTTGACGGTGATGACGTGGACGCCCCGGCCTTCGAGGGCGTTGAGATAGACTGGCGCCGTGGCGACCAGCGTCTTGCCCTCGCCGGTGCGCATTTCGGAGATACCGCCCCTATGGAGCACGATGCCCCCGATCAGCTGGACGTCGAAATGCCGCAGACCCAGAGCGCGCTTTGACGCCTCCCGGACGGTGGCGAAGGCCTCGGGCAGGATGTCGTCGAGCTTGGCCCCGTTGGCGACCTGCTGGCGGAAATCCTTCGTCCGCTGGCGCAGGGCGTCGTCGGAAAGGGCCTCCGTTACGGGCTCCAGCGCGTTGATACGCTGGACGAGGGCCCTGTAGGGCCTGATCTTCCGGTCGTTGACCGACCCGAATATCTTTTGGGCAATCCCGAGCATTCGAATATCCGCTGCCAGCCTGCGCGATCCGCAAATGGTCGCGATGTCCCTTACATATAGTGTATACGGGGGAGTTATCCGGCCTCGGCTACACACGTCCAGCTATTGTGAATTTCCCATGGGGAAACTCACTCGACTTGAGCGTTGCCGAGACGTAAGGACCGGCATTACCGGTGTCAATTGGACCACGGGAGCGCTGACTGTTCTCGATGCCGGTCAGCAGGCCGGCTGACAGCTTAAGGAGCCCCAGCATGGCATTTGGGACACGCCCTCTTATGCTGGCCGCCCTGGCGGCATGCCTGCCGCTGGCGGGATGTGGCGGGGAAGCCGCCCCGATGGAGGAGGCGGCCGAGGGCGATGTTTCGGCCGAGGCAGCCACGGTCAACGGCCAGGTCATCTACGTTTCCGACGTGGATATGGAGGCCCGGATGCGCGGGCTGGTGAAGCCGGGCGAGACACTTGCCCCCGGAAGCGCCGAATTCGATGAAGTCCTGGAAGGGCTGATCGAGGTGAAGCTGCTCGCCGTGGAGGCTGTCGATCGCCGCCTCGATGAGGAGCCCGAGGCGCGCCACCGGCTCAACACGGCGCGCGATCAGATCCTGATGAACATCCTGCTCGAGCGTATTGCCGAGGAGAAGATCGACGAAGCGGCCCTCCGCAAGATGTACGAGGCCCAGCTCCAGCTGCTCGAACCGGACCTGGAGACCGAGGCGCATGTTCGCCACATCCTGGCCCCGACACGCGACGCGATCGAGAAGATCGCGGCCGAGCTGAAGACCGGCGTCGACTTTGCGGTTCTTGCGGCCCGCCGTTCGACCGACGCGGCGACGCGCCTTGATGGCGGCGACCTTGGCTACCTGACCGCAGGGGCGGTCTCGCCCGAGCTGGCGCGCGTGATCCGCGATATCCCGAAGGGCGGCGTCTCGCGCCCGTTCGAAGACGCGCAGGGCTGGCATATCGTGAAGGTCGAGGATGTGCGCAAGAAGCGGCCGCCCTCGATCGACGAGCTCGATGAAAAGATCAGGCGGTTTCTCAAGGAGCAGGAGTTCGAGAAGATCCTGAAGGAGCTCCGCGCCGATGCGGAGATCGTCAAGCGCAATCCGGCGCGCTCCTCGCGGCTAGATGCGCCGGCGGCTACGGCGGCGCCGAAACCTGTCGAGCGCGCGCCGGCAGCGCCGGCGCCCGAGGCGCCTGCGCCGGATACGTCTCAAGGCATAACGATCCTCCGGATGGAGCCGGCTCCGCCGCCGGCCGAGACCCGCGACCCCGCGGCGCCGCCAACGCCAGCCACGCCGCAATAATCCAACGTTCGAAAAAGGTATCCGACTTGGCCACCGCATCAGACCTGCCCGTATCGCCGCTTGCGCCGGAGCGTTTCCCTGTGCTGCCCAGGTTGGCGGGCATGGAGGCGGTCACGCACTCGCTTGGTCTCTACAAGGGTCGCGTGCGGGATGACCTTCTGGTGGTGCACTTTCCCAACGGCGCAGCGGCGGGCGGCATATTCACGATGTCTTCGACCCGTTCGGACGATGTCGACCGCTGCCGGGCGGCGCTGAAAGCGGGCGGGGGCAGGGCGCGGGTGCTGGTGGTGAACACGGGCAATTCCAACGCTTTCACGGGCGCCGCAGGCGTTGCGAAGAATGCGGCGACGATCGCGTCGGCGCGCAAGCAGTCGGGCTGCAGCGAGCATGAAGTGTTAATCTCGGCGACCGGCGTCATCGGCGAGCCGCTGCCGCCGCACATCGTCTCGGGCGGCGTCGAGCAGGTGTGGGACAGGCTGGCCGCGCCTGACTTCGAGAAGATCGCCAACTGCATCCGCACGACGGACACGTTCGCCAAGGCTGCCGGCGAGACGGTGGACCTCAACCGCCGCAATGTGTCGATCGTGGGCGTGGCCAAGGGGTCAGGCATGATCCAGCCCAACATGGCGACGACGCTGAACTACATGTTCACCGACGCGAACCTGGCGCCCGCCGTGTGCCAGGCGCTGATCGCGAAACTTGGTGATCTGACCTACAACTGCATAACCGTGGATTCGGATACGTCGACATCCGACACGCTGCTGTTCTTCGCGACGGGGGCGGCGGGCGGCGAGCCGATCGAGAATCCGGATGATCCACGCCTCGCCGATTTCATCGCAGCGATGCACCGGGTGCTGCTTGACCTTGCAACGCAGATCGTGCGCGACGGAGAGGGCGCGACCAAGATCATCGAGATCACGGTGGAGGGTGCAGCAAGCGACGCATCGGCCAAGGTGATCGCCTGCTCGATCGCCAACTCGCCGCTGGTGAAGACGGCGATTGCCGCCGGCGACGCCAACTGGGGCCGCGTCGTGATGGCTGTCGGCAAGACCGCCGAGCCGGTCGAGCGGGACAGGCTGTCCCTGTGGTTCGGTGATCATAAGGTGGCGCACGAGGGCGCGCGCGCGGCGGACTATTCGGAAGCAGAAGCCACCAGGGCGGTCTCGGGCGAACAGGTCTTCATCCGCGTTGGTGTTGGCGTCGGCCGGGGCAAGGCGACGGTTTGGACCTGCGATCTCACCGATGGTTACGTGAAGATAAACGGCGCCTACAGAAGTTGATCGAGCCGTCTCAACCGGATGCTTACCTCGGCATGACACAAGGGAAGAGTGCGATACCGCTGGTGCTCGTCGCTGCGGCCGCGCTGGTGCGAAACGATGGTCGGCTGCTGCTTGCGCAGCGGCCAATGGGAAAACCGATGGCTGGTCTCTGGGAGTTCCCGGGCGGCAAGGTGGAAGCCGGTGAAAGCCCTCAGGGCGCGCTCGCGCGTGAACTGAAGGAAGAGCTGGGCCTGACCGTGGCCGAGGCCGACATGTCGGCCTTCTCCTTCGCGGCGCATGACTATGAAAAGTTTCGCCTGCTGATGCCGGTCTTCCTGGTGCGCAGGTGGGGTGGGGAACTGGAAGCTCGTGAGGGGCAACAGCTCGCGTGGGTGTCGGCTCGGGAGATCGGGAACTATCCGGCCCCAGCAGCCGACATTCCCCTGTTTGCACAGTTCATCGACTGGTCAGAGGCGGGACGCGCATGAAATCGCTGAACACGTTCCTTCGCATGCTCAAGAGCCGGTCGGGCGCCACCGTGATCGAGTACTGCCTGATTGCGGGCATCATCTCGATCGCCATCGTCGGCTGGGCGACCATGATCGGCAACACCACGAACGACTCGTTCAACGCCGTGCAGGTCGGCTTCAGCTAACCAGCCTTCTCGCCCGTTCCATGCTCCTTCACGCCCAGCGCATCGGCGAGGCGCACGGTGGCGCTGCCGGGGCGTTTCGCCTTCGGTTGATCCGGCGAGGGGGACCAGCCTGACAGGGTGACGACTTCGAACGTGGCGCGCACGCGACCGTCGGCGTCCGTGAAGCGTTCTGCATAAATCTCCATGGCGCGCATCAGGATGGCGCGGGTCAGCGGCGGGGCGCTGCGATCCGCAAACGCCGCCGTCTCGCCCATGCCGCGCAGTTCGGCCAGCAGGCGCAGCGGATGGGCGTAACGAACCGTGCGCGCGTCATTGTCGGCGACGGGCATGGCGAAACCTGCGCGTTGCAGCAGGCCGGCGCCGTCGATCACATCGAGATAGGGCGAGATGCGGTTGGCCGCTCCGCCGCGGATCTCTTCTTCCGCCGAGAGCAGCGACTGGCGCAGTTCGGTCAGCGTCCGGCCGCCGAGGACTGCGCCGATGAACAGCCCGTCCGGTCTGAGCGCGCGCCTGATCTGGACCAGCGCGCCGGGCAGGTCGTTTACCCAGTGCAGCGACAGGGCCGAGACGACGAGGTCGAAGGATGCTTCGGCGAAGGGAAGGGCTTCCTCGTCGAGGACGATGTCGGGCCTGTACGCGGACGCGAGATCGGCGCGGATCACATGGCCAAGGCGGTTGCGGACGATCTGGTCGCACTGGAGCGCCCGGGTCAGCAGGCCGTCATGCGCGCCGAGATCGAGGACGCGGTCGAACCGGCGATTGATCGCCGACAATCGGAAGGCGATGTCTTCCGCCACGAGCTGTTTCAGGAAAGAATGATCGCGGAAGTCTGCAGCGGCGCGCGCGCGGCGGCGTGCGTGCAGGGCGCGATCGAAGATCCGCATGGGATCATTTGGCTTCGGGGGCGGGGCGGGGGAGGACGACATCGAAGCGGTATGTAGCCTCTGGCAAGCCCCGCGGTAAGGCGTGGCGGCGTAACCGTGTGATGTCTGCGCTCGCGGGCATGACCTGGCCGCAGCGGTCGCTGATTTCGCACCGGGAACTGGCCGGGCCGGGCGCGCTGGAGCCCGAGCTGTGGTCGAAACTTCGCTTCCTGTCGGAACCGCTGTGCGCGCGGTGCGGCATGCAGTTCGAGTTCGTGGTGGATCCGGGGCATGCATCGCCGATCCGCCGGCTTATGACCGTGCCCGGGCGGCCGTGATTTATGGGGATGTGTCGCGCGACCTGGTGCTCGGGCTGATATACCAGGGGAGGCGGCATGGGCTGGTTGTGCTGGGCGGCTGGATGGCCGGGGCGGGGGCGGAACTGCTCGCCGAGGCGGACCTGATCCTGCCTTTGCCGCTGCACTATTTCCGGCTGGTGCGGCGGGGGTTCAACCAGTCGGGCTGGCTGGCGGCGGCGCTGTCGCGGTCAAGCGGGGTCAGGCTTTCGGTCGATGCCCTGAAGCGGGCGCGGGCGATGCCGATCCAGGGCGGGATTTCGGCGGCGGCGCGCCGGCGCAATGTTCAGGGCGCGTTCCGGGTGAGGGCCAGCCGGAAGGCGCTGATCAGGGGCCGCCGCGTCCTGCTGGTGGACGATGTGATGACCACAGGTGCGACGGCAGCGGCCTGCGCCCTGACCGTGAAGCGTGCCGGAGCGGCATGCGTCGATGTGCTCACGCTGGCCCGTGTTGCAGGCCCGCGGACAGCGATCATATAGTTTTTGGAACGATTCCAGATATCTTCCGTAAAGCGTTAGGGAGTTGTTCTGAACCCGCCTGCACCCTTTATCTGCGGGCGAAACGATCGAATGAGGAGCTGGCCGGTGGCGGCGCGCGTCGAGATCTACACGAGGGACTTCTGCAGCTACTGCACGCGCGCAAAGAACCTGCTTGCGGCCAAGGGCGCTGCGTTCACCGAAATCCGGGCGGGCGACGATCCGGATAAGCGCCGCGAGATGATCCAGCGCAGCCATGGCACGACCTATCCGCAGATCTTCATCAACGGCCGCCATGTCGGCGGGTCGGACGACATCCACGACCTCGACCGGGCGGGCAGGCTGGATGCGCTGCTGGCCGAACCGGCCGCGGCGTGACCAGGAAAGCGAGACAGACGTGATCCGCTATTCGCTCGCCTGTGTTGGAGAGCACGCATTCGAGGCGTGGTTCTCGAACTCGTCCGCCTATGACACGCAGCGGAAGAAGAAGCTGGTCGAGTGCCCGGTGTGCGGATCGACCGACATCCACAAGCAGATCATGGCGCCGATGGTGCGCTCCTCCGACAGGGCGGTGCCGGCCGAGGTGGTCGCCGCGAAAGTCGCCGGCGAAATCCGCGCCCATATCGCAAAGACCCACGACTATGTCGGCGACAAGTTCGCCGAGGAAGCGCGCTCGATGTATTATGGCGAGACCGAGCACCGCCCGGTCTGGGGCGAGGTAACGCCCGACGTGGCGCAGGAATTGGTCGAGGAGGGTGTGCCTGCCATGCCGCTGCCCAAGCCGTTCGCGCCGGAGCCGCCGAAGCGCAAGGGGCGGGTGAATTAGGGGCGGACAGGTGGGGTCTCAGGCAACAAGGGCGTTCACAAGTGTTCGCCCCATTGTCGAGGCGTGCTAAAGGCTCCGGCAATACGAGGAATGTCCCATGACCCAGGCCGGATTCATCGACGCTGCTGACGCGCCGCCGCGGGCGACCAACGAGATCAAGCTCTACGGGCCTGAGGGCTTTGCGGGCATGCGCCGCGCCGGGCGGCTGGCCGCGGAATGTCTCGACATGCTTATCCCGCATGTCGTCCCGGGCGTAACGACGCAGAAGATCGACGACATGGCGCGCGAGTTCGTGCTGTCGAACGGCGCACTACCGGCCTGCCTGTTCTACAAGGGCTACCGCCACACGGTCTGTACGTCGGTGAACCATGTCGTTTGCCATGGCATTCCGGGACCGAAGACGCTGAAGGAAGGCGACATCGTCAATATCGACGTGACCGTGATCGTCGACGGATGGCATGGCGACACCTCGCGCATGTATTCGGTCGGTGAGGTCAAGCGGAAGGCGACGCGTCTGATGGACGTCACTTACGAGTCGATGATGAAGGGCATCGAGGCGATCAAGCCGGGCGCGCGGCTCGGCGACCTTGGTGCTGCGATCCAGGAGCATGCGGAGCGCCAGCGCTATTCCGTGGTCGAGGCGTTCTGCGGGCACGGGCTCGGGCGCGTGTTCCACGACTCGCCGAACATTCTCCATTTCGGCAAGCGCGGGCAGGGCCAGCCATTGCTGCCGGGCATGATCTTCACGGTCGAGCCGATGATCAATCTTGGCCGCTCGGATGTCGCCCTGTTGTCGGATGGCTGGACGGCTGTGACGCGCGACCGCTCGCTGTCGGCGCAGTATGAGCATGCGGTCGGCGTGACCGA
>CAIKXW010000395.1 GCA_903831485.1 uncultured Alphaproteobacteria bacterium
GAGCTCAAGGGAATCCAGAATGTCATCCAAGATTGCTGTGCGCGCCGCCCTGCTGGCCGCCCTTGCCGCGACGGGTGTCGCTGCCTGTTCCGGCTCCGACGGGGTCGCTTCTCCTGGCGAGGGCGTGTTCATTCCTTCGCCTCCCCCGGCTGCTCCGCCGCCGCCGGCAGCGCCGCCGCCGCCCGCTAGCCCCACCGGCCCCGCAGCCGATTGCCCGACCGGCTTCACGAATGCCGGCGTCGTTGCCGGACTTCGCAACTGCCAGCTGCCTGCCGTCATCACGGGCACGCTGAACATTCCGCTGCGCGCGGGCACGATCTATTCGCTTTCCGGCCGCACGGATGTGGGTATCGACCTCGGCGCCGATCCGGCTGCTCCCCTGCCCGGCGGCGCGCAGGGCATCCTGTCGATCGATCCGGGCGTAACGGTGTTCGGTTCGGGCACGCTCGACTACCTGCTTGTCAACCGCGGTTCGCGCATCAGCGCGATAGGGTCAGCGGCCCAGCCTATCGTCTTCACCAGCCGCCAGAGCGTTGAAGGCGGAACGAACGAGAACTCGATCGGCCAATGGGGCGGAATTCTTCTGCTTGGCCGTGCGCCGATTTCGGTCTGCACAGGCGTTCTGGTTCCGCCGAACGTCGGCTGCACCAGCCAGGTCGAAGGCGCAAACGCGCAGTATGGCGGCAACACGCCGACTGACAACTCTGGCCGTCTGAGCCACGTACGCGTGCAGCATTCGGGCTTCGAGATCATCACCAACAACGAACTCAACGGCATCACGCTGGCCGGCGTCGGCAACGGTACGGTCGTCGAGAACGTGCAGGTCCACAACTCATCGGACGACGGCATCGAGATCTTCGGCGGCACGGTCAACCTGCGGAACATCGTCCTGACCGGCAATGACGACGACAGCCTCGACGTCGACACGGGCTGGCGTGGCGCGGTGCAGAACCTGCTGATCGTGCAGCGCTCGGCGGGCGGCGACCGCGGCTTCGAGTTCTCCTCGGCAGGCAACCGCACGGCGCAAACCGCGCCAACCGGACAACCGACTGCAGCCTTCACGCTGAACACGACACCCTACATCTCGAACGCGACCATCGTGGCGCGCGCGGCGGGCGGCGATGCGATGGTGATCAACTCGGGCAACGGCCTGCGGTTGTTCAACTCGGTGGTCTTCGACCCGGCAATCTGCCTCGACATCGACGACGCCGACACCTTCACGGCGGCCCCGACGTTCAATGGCGTGTTCATGTCCTGCCCGACTTCGTTCAACGCCGATGCCGACGATGAGGCCGCTCGCTTCAACGCAGGAACCGGCAACACAGCAGCCGGCACGAATACACTGGCAGCGCGCGGCTCGAGCACGGCGAACTTCGTCAACGGCGCCAATGAGAACGGCGTCGCTGCCCAGCCGATCGCCAACCTGCCGGGGTCGAGCTTCCTGACGACGCCGACGAATATCGGTGCAGTCAGCGCCAGCAACAACACCTGGTATCAGGGTTGGACCTGCAGCCCGCTGGTCGGCGAAGAGGCCTGCTGATCAAGGCGTGGCCGGCGACCCCTCGGGTCGCCGGCCTGCCTCTCTCCACCGTCGACTCACCTTTCCTCTTCGCGGGATACCGCTACATGAAAACGCCCAGCCTCTCCCTGAGCGCCCTGCTTCTGGCAACGTCAGCGCTGATCGCTCCCGGCAGCTTCGCCCAGGAAACCCAGCCCTCCGATCCGCCCGCGGCGGAATCGTCTGATACGGAGGAGACTGAAGAGGAAGGCGACTTCATCGTCGTTCGCGGACAATTCATCCCGGAACCACTTCAGGAAACCTCCGAAGTGGCTGCCTTCATTTCGGCGGAAGACCTCAGCCGCCAGGGCGATTCCAACGCCGCCGATGCCCTGACCAAGCTGCCCGGCCTGTCAGTCGCGGAAGGGCGCTTCGTCTATGTGCGCGGCCTTGGCGAGCGCTACTCGTCGGCACTCCTGAACGGATCGCCCCTGCCCAGCCCTGAACCGCTGCAACGCGTTGTTCCGCTGGATCTTTTCCCGGCCAGCATCCTTTCCGGCGTAAGCGTCCAGAAAAGCTATTCGGTCGAATTCCCCGGCGAGTTCGGCGGCGGCGTTGTTCAGCTCAACACGCTGAACCTTCCCGACGAGAGCTTCCTGGAAGTGGGCGCGACATTCAGCATCAACACGGAGACGACCGCGGCCACGGGTTACACCCACGACGGCGGCGACGCTGATATCTTCGGCTTCGATGATGGCACGCGGAAGATTCCGAACCAGCTCAATGAGGCGATCCTGGCGAGCCGCAGGGTCGACTCGACACTCAATCTCTTCCCGCAGCTGACCAACGCGCAGGAGTTGCAGCGGATCGGCCAGAGCTTCGAGAACGCCAAGGTCAACCTCGTCCAGCTGAACACGCAGATTCCCGCCAACGGCAGCTTCGATCTGTCGACCGGCCTGCGGCAGGATTTCGACACCTGGAGCATCGGCTATGTCGGCGTCCTTGGCTTTTCCAACGCGTGGGAGACCGAAGACGGGATCCAGCAGGAAGGCCGCGTTGACGGCGGCGCCGCGACCCCGAAATCAAGCTACGACTATACGACGACTGCAAACAAAGTCGGCTGGGATGGGCTGTTCGGCGTCGGGATGGAGTTCGGATCGGACCACACGATTGACTGGACCAATCTCTGGATCCGCCGCACCGACAAGCGCACCCAGGTTCGCTTCGGCTTCGATGAACTGGCCGGCGAGCAGGTGCTGGACGAGCGCACAGCCTGGTACGAACGCACGCTGAGCTCGACGCAACTCGACGGCACGCACGAATTTGGACAGCTCGAGCTCGGCTGGCGGACGGCCTATTCGCGCACGGAGCGCGAAGCGCCTTACGAACGTCAGATGCGCTATATCTTCGACGACACGATCGACAGGTTTCTCCACGATACATCCCGGGCGACCAACCGGCTGGAGTTCAGCGAACTGGTCGACGAAATCGACAGCGCCGGACTGACCGCGAAATACAGCTTCCCGTTGCCCATCCCGGATGTGCGGGACATGGAGCTTTCGGCCGGCATTGACTGGTTCGACAACACCCGTTCGGCGACCTCGCGCGCCTTCCGTTTCGTTGCCGAGGCCCTGCCGCTTGCCGTGCAGCAGTCGCGACCGGACTTCCTGTTTGCCGACTTCAACATCTCGCCCGACCGGCTTGTCATTCGCGAGACCACCGGCTCTTCGGGCGCGGCCGCCTATGACGCCCAGCTTGAGGTTTCGGCGGCGTTCGTGAAGGCCGATTTCGAACCTATCCCCTTCTTCCGTGTGGCGGTGGGCGGCCGGTTCGAGGAAGCTACGCAATCGGTGAACCCGCGCGCGCTGTTCCTCGGCGAAGCGCAACCGGTGCAGCCGCCCGTGCGCGAAGAGGAATACTTCCTCCCCGCCGGCACGGTGACGTGGAACTTCCTCGATGACTGGCAACTGCGCGTCGGCGCCTCGCAGACGATCGGCCGTCCGCAATTCCGAGAACTTGCGCCGCAGCAGTATCTCGATCCGGACAGCGACCGCCTGTTCATCGGCAACCCGTTCCTGGTCGACACCGAGCTGACCAACTTCGACACGCGCCTTGAGAACTTCTTCGGGCGCAACATGTTCTTCACGCTGGGAGCCTTCTACAAGGACATCGAGAACCCGATCGAGTCCGTGGTCGCGGAACAGGGCGCGACGATCCAGCAGACCTATCTCAACGCGCCGAAAGCGATCCTCTACGGCGCGGAGATCGAACTCCGCACGACGTTCACGGATCCGTTCGCGGACGTCTTCTGGATCGGCGGCAAGGACATCTTCCTCCAGTCCAACTACACCTACAGCAAGAGCGAAGTTCAGGTCAGCGCGGGCGACACCGTGTTCCCGCTGTCCGGCGGCGGAGCCGCGCTGCCAGCCGAAAACTTCATCATCGACGGATCGCGGCTGCAGGGCCAATCCGAGCATGTCGTCAACTTCCAGCTCGGTTGGGAAGACCCCATCGCCACCGAGCAGGGCACGTTCATCGTGAACTATGTCAGCGAGCGATCCTCGGCCCGCGGACGGCCCGGCGAGCCCGACTTCATCCAGGAGCCGGGCCTGATGGTGGACTTCGTCTATCGCCGCGAGTTCGACGCTTACGGGCAGCCGATGACGTTCTCCTTCAAGGCGAACAATCTGATGGACGAGGACTATCTGGAGCATCAGGAATTCGGCGGCGGCGAGATCATAATCAATCAATACGATCTTGGCGTTTCGTATGAATTCGGCCTCTCCACGAGGTTCTGAACGCCTGTGACAACAGGGCCTGTGGACCGTCATAAATCTTGTACGTTGGCGGCGCATGTGACACATTGAAGACGCGGGCAAACGCGCGGGGCTGATGGTGATGGCCGCAGGCAAAGGGTTCGCGCAGGCATTGCGTGGTGGTGTTGCCGCCACCTGTGAACTCGCTGCAATTTCAACGCTCGGCGTGTCGCTTGCGGCGCTTGCATGGACCGTGATCGTGCCGCAAGGCGCGATGGCTCCTGGCGGCCCGGATGGCGTGGCGCCGGATCGTGTCGAGCCTGAAATCCTCGCGAGACTGTCGCGCTTGTCCGATCCGTTCACAAGCGGTCGCATGATGTCGGCGTCCGCCGTCGGTGATGCCACAGGATTCACACTGCACGCGACGCGCGTCATGGGCGACGGCGAAGGA
>CAIKXW010000396.1 GCA_903831485.1 uncultured Alphaproteobacteria bacterium
CGTGGAGAAACCTGTCGATCGTGTCGTCGAAGATATAGCGCATCTGACGTTCGTAAGGCGCTTCGCGCTCCGTGCGCGAATAGGCCGTCCGCCAGCCGAGCTCGAGCTGTCCAAATTCGTGCGTGCCGTCTAGTTGCGTCGAGCTCAGCGTGCGTTCGTACCAGGCTGTGCGCTCGTCCAGCACCTGCTCGCCGGCCAGTTCATCGAAGCCAAAGCGAACCTGGGTGCGCTTGTCGGTGCGGCGGATCCAGAGATTGGTCCAGTCAATCGTGTGGTCCGATCCGATCTCCATCCCGACGCCGAACAGCCCATCCCAGCCGACTTTGTTTGCAGTCGTCGTATAGTCGTAGCTTGATTTCGGGGTCGCAGCGCCGCCGTCAACGCGGCCTTCCTGCTGGATCCCGTCTTCGGTCTCCCACGCGTTGGAAAAGCCAAGGACGCCGACATAACCGATGCTCCAGGTGTCGAAATCCTGGCGCAGGCCAGTCGAGAGGTCGAAGCTGCCGTTGGCCGGAATCTGCGTGTTCAGCTGGACGAGGTTGACCTTGGCGTTCTCGAAGCTCTGGCCGATCCGCTGCAGCTCCTGCGCGTTGGTCAGCTGCGGGAAGAGATTGAGCGTCGCGTCGACCCTTCGGCTCGCCAGGATCGCTTCATTGAGCTGGTTCGGAATCTTCCGCGTGCCATCATCGAAGCCGAAGATATCAGAATCGCCGCCGTCGTGGGTGTAACCCGTGGCGGCGGTCGTCTCCGTGTTGATGCTGAATGTGGCGCCCACTTCCAGGAAGCTCTCGTCAGGAAGATTCAGCGTGTTGAGCTGAACCACGCCGCCGCCGAATTCGCCTGGGAACTCTACCGAATAGGTCTTCTGGACGCTTACGCCGGAAAGGATGCTGGCCGGGAAAAGATCCAGCGGAACAACACGCTGCAACGGCTCCGGGCTGGGCAGCGGTGACCCGTTCAGGATTGCCGATGAGTAGCGCTCGCCAAGGCCGCGCACATAGACGAAGCGCCCTTCCGCGACTGACAGGCCGGGCAGCTTGGTCAGCGCGTCCGCAGCATTGGAATCGCCCTGCCGGCTGAGGTCTTCAGCCGAAATGAAAGCCGCCACTTCCGACGTTTCCTGAAGCGGCTCGGGAATGAACTGTCCGCGCACGACGATGAAGTCGCCTTCCTCTTCAGTCTCCTCCGTATCAGCCGATTCCGCCGAGGGCGGATCGGACGGCTGGGTTTCCTGGGCGAAGCTGCCGGGAGCGATCAGCGCCGACGTTGCCAGAAGCAGGGCGCTCAGGGAGAGGCTGGGCGTTTTCATGGAGCGGTATCCCGCGAAGAGGAAAGTTGAGTCGACGGTGTAGAGAGGCAGGCCGGCGACCCGAGGGGGCGCCGGCCACGCCTTGGTCAGCAGGCCTCTTCGCCGACCAGCGCGCTGCAGGTCCAACCCTGATACCAGGTGTTGTTGCTCGCGCTGACTGCACCGATATTGGTTGGCGCCGTCAGGAAGCTCGATCCCGGCAGATTGGCGATCGGCTGGACAGCGACGCCATTCTCGTTGGCGCCGTTGACGAAGTTCGCCGTGCTCGAGCCGCGCGCTGCCAGCGTGTTCGTGCCAGCTGCGGTATTGCCGGTTCCTGCGTTGAAGCGAGCGGCCTCATCGTCGGCATCGGCGTTGAAAGAGGTCGGGCAGGACATGAACACGCCATTGAAGGTCGGGGCCGCCGTGAAGGTGTCGGCGTCGTCGATGTCGAGGCAGATTGCCGGGTCGAAAACCACCGAGTTGAACAACCGCAGGCCGTTGCCCGAGTTGACCACGATCGCATCACCGCCGCCCGTGCGCGCCACAATGGTCGCGTTCGAGATGTAAGGCGTCGTGTTCAGTGTGAAGGCTGCAGTCGGTTGTCCGGTTGGCGCGGTTTGCGCCGTGCGGTTGCCGGCCGAGGAGAACTCGAAACCGCGGTCGCCGCCCGCCGAGCGCTGCACGATCAGCAGGTTCTGCACCGCGCCACGCCAGCCCGTGTCGACGTCGAGGCTGTCGTCGTCATTGCCGGTCAGCACGATGTTCCGCAGGTTGACCGTGCCGCCGAAGATCTCGATGCCGTCGTCCGACGAGTTGTGAACCTGCACGTTCTCGACGACCGTACCGTTGCCGACGCCGGCCAGCGTGATGCCGTTCAGCTCGTTGTTGGGGAGGATTTCAAAGCCCGAGTGCTGCACGCGCACGTGGCTGATGCGGCCGGAGTTGTCGGCCGGCGTGTTGCCGCCATACTGCGCATTGGCCCCTTCGACCTGGCTGGTGCAGCCGACGTTCGGAGGAACCAGAACGCCCGTGCACACCGAAACCGGCGCGCGGCCGAGAACGACCAGACCGCCCCATTGGCCGATGGAGTTATCGTTGTTGCCGCCTTCCACGCCCTGACGGCTGGTGAAGATGATCGGCTGAGCGGCCGATCCGATCGCGCTGATGCGCGAGCCGCGGTTGACCAGCAGGTAATCCAGCGTGCCCGAACCGAAAACCGTCACGCCCGGATCGATCGACAGAATGCCCTGCGAGCCGCCGGGCAGGGGAGCAGCCGGATCGGCTCCGAGGTCGATGCCCACATCCGTGCGGCCGGAGAGCGAATAGATCGTGCCCGCGCGAAGCGGAATGTTCAGCGTGCCCGTGATCACGGCAGGCAACTGGCAGTTGCGTTGACCGGCGACGACGCCGGCATTCGTGAGGCCGGTCGGGCAATCAGCAGCCGGACCCGTGGGGCTCGCCGGCGGCGGCGGCGCTGCGGGCGGCGGCGGAGCGGCCGGAGGGGGCGAAGGAATGAACACGCCCTCGCCAGGAGAAGCGACCCCGTCGGAGCCGGAACAGGCAGCGACACCCGTCGCGGCAAGGGCGGCCAGCAGGGCGGCGCGCACAGCAATCTTGGATGACATTCTGGATTCCCTTGAGCTC
>CAIKXW010000397.1 GCA_903831485.1 uncultured Alphaproteobacteria bacterium
CCACGAAGGCCGGCAGCTTCCACGGCGCTGATGTGGACGAAAACGTCCTTCGCGCCGTTATCCGGCTGGATGAAGCCGTAGCCTTTGGTGGTGTTGAACCATTTAACAGTTCCGGTCGCCATTTCTGGGTCTTCCTTGCAAGTAAACGTGACGACGTCCGCGCGTACGCGGTCCGCCCTTGGATCATCAAGCGTGGGTGGATGTCGTCAGCAGGCGCCGGTAGCCAATTACGGTGCGGCGTCGGGCCAAGTCGTCGGCCGAAACTCGATGGCGGGCTTATAGCGCATCCGGAAGCGCTTGGCAAAAGCGTTCGGCGCCGGTCAGTTTGCCTTGATTATTGGCCCTTCTGGGCGCACTTCATACATGTCGTTCTTTGAAAGCGCAGGCTCTTGCCTGCACGGAGGGCGCCCACAAGGAGCTTCCGGTGTCCATCGAAGACAGAATTCCCCAGCTGACGGACAAGGAGCTGGAGAACCTCCACGACAATGCCGAGCGGATTTCGAAAGGCGCCGCATCCAAGCAGCAGACCGAAGCCGCGCGCCTACTCCCGATTATCGCCAACGCGCTCGTCGAGCGGAAGAAGACCCGCGCGACCGAAGCCGCCGAGAAGAAAGTGACGCGCCAGAAAGACATGGCCGACGCCCGCGCCAAGAAGGCTGCACAACGCAAGGCTGCGAAAGCCGAGAGCGAAGCTGCCGCAGAGTAGGGCGGATCGGATCAAACACATGAAAAGGCCGGCTCCGATGAGCCGGCCTTTTCCGTTTCAAGCCGCTGACGTGGTCAGGCCGCGTCCTCGTCGCGATCCCCGCCGCGGCCTGTATCCCGCGACAGGATCTGCCGCTTGCCCGCATGGTCTGCGCCGGAGATGACGCCTTCGCGCTCCATCCGCTCGATCATCGAGGCCGCGCGGTTGTAGCCGATGCGCAGCACGCGCTGGACGTAGGAGGTGGTGGGTCGCTTGTCGCGCACCACAGCCGCCACAGCCTCGCGATACATGTCTTCTTCCGGATCGCCCGACGATGTGCCGAAGGCGGCGTCCGCGACGGAGGACTCTTCCTCAACCGGATCGGTGATGCCTTCCACGTATTGCGGCGTCCCCTGGTCCTTGAGCCAGTTCACAACGCGCTCGACTTCCTCGTCCTTCACGAACGGGCCGTGCACGCGGCTGATCTTGCCGCCCGACTGCATCCACAGAAGGTCGCCCATGCCGAGCAGCTGTTCGGCGCCCTGTTCACCGAGAATCGTCCGGGAATCAATCTTGGTCGTGACCATGTAGGAGATGCGGGTCGGGAAGTTCGCCTTGATCGTGCCGGTGATGACGTCAACCGAGGGGCGCTGGGTGGCGGTGATCAGGTGGATGCCCGCCGCGCGCGCCATCTGGGCGATACGCTGCACCGCGCCTTCAATGTCCTTGCCCGCGACCAGCATCAGGTCCGCCATTTCATCGATGATCACGACAATATGCGGCATGGGCTCGGGCTTCATCGCCTCGTTTTCCCAGATCGCCTCGCCGGTCTCCTTGTTCCAGCCGGTCTGCACCTGGCGGGTGAGGTGCTCGCCCTTCGCGGCGGCTTCCTCGGCCTTCTGGTTGAAGCCGGCGAGGTTGCGCACGCCCATCTTGGACATGATCTCGTAGCGGCTTTCCATCTCGCGCACGACCCACTTCAGGGCCAGCACGGCCTTCTGCGGATCGGTGACTACGGGCGCCAGAAGATGCGGGATGCCCTCGTAGATCGAGAGTTCGAGCATCTTCGGGTCGATCATGATGAAGCGGCACTTCTCCGGCGGCAGCTTGAACATGAGCGACAGGATCATCGCGTTGATGCCAACCGACTTGCCCGAGCCGGTGGTGCCGGCGATCAGCAGGTGAGGCATCTTGCCAAGGTCGCCGATCTGCGGCTGTCCCTCGATCGATTCACCCAGCGCCAGCGGCAGCGCCGCACGCGCACGCGTGAATTCGTTGGAGGAGAGCAGGTCGCGGAGATAGACGGTTTCGCGATTCGGGTTGGGCAGTTCGATGCCGATCGCGTTGCGGCCCGGGATGACCGCGACGCGAGCAGACGTCGCCGACATGGCGCGCGCAATGTCTTCCGCCAGCGCGATGACCTTGGACGAGCGCACGCCCGCTGCGGGCTCGAGCTCGAACAGCGTCACGACCGGGCCAGGGCGGACTTCCGTGATGCGGCCCTTGATGCCGAATTCGTTGAGCACGCCGGCAAGGCGATCCGCCATGTCCAGAAGGCGCGCCTCGTCCACTTCCGAGCGGCGCTGCGGGGGAACATCGAGCAGTTCGATGGGCGGCACAGCCGTGTTCGGATCGCGCACGCGCGTCGCCTGCTGCGGGCGGGGGGCGGACTGCTGTTGCGCGGGCTGCGC
The DNA here is from genome assembly GCA_903831485.1 of uncultured Alphaproteobacteria bacterium. Next base: position 2,377 of record CAIKXW010000397.1, read on the forward strand.
GGGCGCTGGTGACTGTGCAGGCTGCTGCGGGCGCGAGATCGTGCGCGGCTGAACGTTCGCTGCAGCCGGCGCCTCCGTCGGCACAGGGCGACCTTCGAGCACACGTGGAACGATCGGACGCTGGCGCGCCTGCGTCTCTGAATTCTCGACGGCGTTGAAGAAGCCGCGCTCGCCATCCTCGAAACCGTCTTCCTCGGTGTAGACGATCGGCTCGATCACTTCGCGCGGCTTGTGGCCCAGCAGGCGCATCACGCCCTGCACGAGGCCGCCGGCGGCGACAGGCCGCGAGGCGAGGGCGGGCACGCCAGCCATGCCAGGCTGCGGTTCCATATCGCGCTCCGGCCGCGTGGTGATCGCGCGCCAGAGCGAGGTGGCGTCGCTTGCGCCCATGCCCATCGCCATCGCGGCGAACAGGATGGTGCAGAGGCCTGCGAGGGCGGAGGCCCAGACCTGAGCTTCGGGAATCTTCAGCGCAGCGAACGGCGTCGAGATGATCACGAGCATCACTTCGCCAACGACGCCGCCAAGTCCGGCCGACATGTCCCACGATTTCGGGATCGGCCATTCGGCGAGGCAGCACGCGGCGAACAGGATGGCGGCAAGGCCCCACATCCACGCGGCCGGGTCCTGCTGGCCGATGGCGAAGGCGCGGCGCACGCCGCCGATCATCAGGCCGAAGCCGAGAAGGATTGCGGTCCAGCCAAAGCCCTGCATCAGCACGTCGCCAAACGCCGCGCCGACATGACCGAACATGTTCTCAGGGCCGGCCTCGCTCACAAGGCCCGTGGCGGCGTCGCGCACGCGGGCGACAGCCATGTTGAAGCTCGGGTCTCCGGCCGAGTAGGACGAGCAGGCCCCGCAGATGACCACGCCGGCCGAGAAGGCGGCCAGTCCCGACAGGAACCGGCTGAACGCGCTTGAGCCCCGCGCGTCGCCGCCGTGGTCCTCGGAATGCGGCGCACGCGGTTGCGGCATGCCTTCGTCCTCACTGGAACAAGGTTAAATCAGCAGGCGACACTGGCGCGGCGGGGCTTAACGGGGCGCTACCAAAGCAGGGTCCCGGCCGCGCTTTGCCGGGAAAATATCGTTACATTGCTGTTGTTGTTTCGGGCAAAAAAGGGTCCCGGACGCACTGACGCGCATCCGGGACCAAACCCCATGATGCAGCCTTGCGGCCGCTCACTAAGTTCACCGTAGCGCCATTCGCCCGCTGCGCACGCTCGCGCAAGATTTATGGTGCACTGCAGGAAAATCTTGCACTTAAGGGCAGCGGGCGCCCACCATGGCGCCCAATTTTTGTGCAATCGACTGTGAGTCCCGAGGCGAGGCGTGCCGCCTGCTTGTCCGCGAGGCGGGCCCCACCCCCTATCGCAAACGCATCTCCCGGGGGTCGTTCGGGTCCGAGGGGTGCGTTCGTATGCGCCGGTTGCGTTGCCAACCTCAGGGGAGAAAAATGTTTAACAAGATCAGTCGACTGGATCGACTTTCGCTTTGGGGGGCCGGCCTGAAGGCCGGGTTGGCGGCGATGGCTGCCGCCGTCATGTTTTCAACGCTGAGCCCCGCTACGGCCCAGCAACCGACAGAAGCGCCGCCGGCGGCGGAAGCTCCGGTCGCAGCCCCGGTCGATCCGACCGCGGCAGCGCCTGAGGCAGCGGTTGTTGAAGAAGCCGTCGCTGAGGAAGCAGCGCCGATCGAGCTGACCGTCGACAAGGGCGACACCGCCTGGATGCTCGTCTCGACCGTCCTCGTCCTTCTCATGATCATCCCGGGTCTCGCCCTGTTCTATGGCGGTCTCGTCCGCTCCAAGAACATGATCTCGCTGCTCAGCCAGGTCCTGATCGTCACCGCGATCGGCATGGTCGCCTGGGTCGGCTGGGGTTATTCGATGGCCTTCACCGACGGCGGCGGCATCAACTCATTCGTCGGCGGCTTCTCGAAGATAGGCCTCGCCGGTGTCGATACGACGACGCTGGTTGAAACCTTCTCGGTCGGCGTCGCCATTCCAGAGATCGTTTTCGTCGCCTTCCAGATGACCTTCGCGTGCATCACCACCGCGCTCGTGCTCGGCGGTGTCGCGGAACGTGCGAAATTCTGGGGCGTCGTGCTCTTTGCGGTCCTCTGGCCGATCGTCGTCTACTACCCGATGGCCCACATGGTCTGGTGGTGGGGCGGCCCGATCATGGCGTCCGACCCGGCAAACGCGGAAGCACTCGTTGCCGGCGCTGGCCTGATCTGGTCCTTCGGCGCGCTCGACTTCGCCGGCGGCACGGTCGTCCACATCAACTCGGGTATCGCCGCTCTCGTCGGCGCGCTGATCCTCGGCAAACGCAAGTCCTACAGGTCCGAACCGATCCGCCCCCACAACCTGACGTTCACGCTGATCGGCACCGGCCTTCTGTGGGTCGGCTGGGTTGGCTTCAACGCCGGTTCGAACCTCGAATCGAACGCCTATGCCGGTCTTGCGCTGATCAACACCTTCGTCGCAACGGCTGCCGGCGCTCTCTCCTGGGCGCTCGCCGAAGCCGTGATCAAGAAGAAGCCCAGCCTGCTCGGCATGGCGTCCGGCGCAGTTGCGGGTCTTGTCGCAATCACGCCAGCCGCCGGCTTCGCCGGTCCGATGGGCGCGATCGTTCTCGGTCTGATCGTCGGTCCGATCTGCCTGTTCGCCTGCTCGGGTCTCAAGAACATGCTGGGCTATGACGACTCGCTTGACGTGTTCGGCATCCACGGCGTGGGCGGCATCGTCGGCGCCATCGGCACCGGCATCGTCGTCGCCCCGCAACTCGGCGGCGCTGGCATCGTCGACTACGCCAATGGCGGCGTCGCGATCTACTCGGACTATGTCACGCAGGTCATCGCCCAGCTGAAAGGCGTGGGCGTCACCATCGTGTGGTCCGGCGTCGGCTCGGCGATCGTCTGGTTCATCGTCAAGCTGGTCACTGGCGGCCGCGTGAACGAAGAGATCGAGGAAGAAGGCCTCGACCTCAACGAACACGGTGAATCAGCCTACCACACCTAGGACGTACAGCCTCCCTCATGCACCGGCCGCTGTCGGCGCGGCGACCGGGGGAGGGGTGAAGATGAGGGGCGCGGTCATTCGGCCGCGCCCCTTTTTCTTTGTGGGTCCCCGGGTCTATGTCTTGGACATGACCGAACCCGCCAAAGTCCACACCTGTGACATCGCCATTGCCGGCGGCGGTCCCGTCGGGCTGACGCTGGCGCTCGCCCTCGCGCGAAAAGGCTTCGACGTGGTGGTGGCCGACGCAGCGCCACCGCCCGACGAAGGCAAGGCCGACACGCGGGCCTACTTCATGGCTTATGGCTGCTGGCGCATCTTCCGCGCGCTCGGGCTGGAAGATGCGTTGCTGGCAGGCGCTGAACCGATCACGCAGGTCGACGCCGAGGGCCGCGTCGGCGGCATCTCCTTCATCGCCGAAGACAGCGGCGAGCCGGTGCTGGGCTACATGGTCGAAGCGGGCGGGCTGGCCACGGCGCTGCATACAGCTGTCGCCGCAGAAAAACACGTGACGCTCCTGTCGCGTGCGCGGATCGAAAGCGTGACGTTCGGCGATCCCTTTGCTTTGCTGAAGCTCGCCGATGGCGAAGTCCGCGCGCCGCTGGTCGTAGGCTGCGATGGCGCGCGCTCGCTGGTTCGCCGCCAGGCCGGGCTGCGCTTCGAAGGCCACGACTATGACGCCGCCGCGGTCTCAACCACGGTGCAGCTGGCAAAGCCGCACAATGGCGTCGCGCGACAGGTCTTCCTGCCCAACGGACCGATGGCGGTGCTGCCACTGCAGGGCGATCGCGCCAATCTTATCTGGACCGAAAAGGCGGCTGTCGCGGCGGCGCTCGTCGAACTCGACCCGCGGGGCTTCGAACTGGAACTGGCCAGGCGCGCCGGCGATTTCATCCCTGGCGCCAAGCTGGCCGGACAGCGTATCAGCTTCCCCATCGGTCTCTACATCGCCGAACGCTTCGAAGGTCCGCGTGTCGCGCTTGCTGGCGACGCCGCGCACGTCATCCACCCGCTGGCGGGGCAGGGCCTCAACCTCGGCCTCAAGGACATCGCAGCGCTGGTCGACGTGATTGAGGCCGCCTCGCGCGCCGGTCTCGACATCGGCGCAGAGGGCGCGCTCGCGCCCTACACGCGCTGGCGTCGCGGTGACGTGGTCGCAACGGCCGCCGCCATGGAAGGGTTCGCACGCACCTTCACCTCGGCCCTTCCGATCCGGCTCGCGGCAGGCGCCGCCATGGCGCTCGCCGGCGCGATCCCGTCCGCACGGAAATTGTTTGCGCGCGAGGCTGGCGGCGACCTCGGCGAACTGCCCACCCTCATGCAGGCTGGCGCACGTTAATCGTCTGGTCAGCAGGGCGCCCCCAAACATCGTTGCGATGAAAGTGTCGCCGTGATGAAACCTGCAGCCGTCCTTCCCGCACCCGCCAACGATACGGCGCTCCATCCGCTGACCGCTATCGCGCGCAGCTGGCCGGGCGCGGCCCTGGTTGTCGACGCTGCCGGAAAAATCATCGCGGCGAGCCCGTTGTCCGGTTTCAAGACTGAAATGCAGGCGCCCTTCACGCTTCCCTCCGCCGACATCGCCTCGCAGATTGTCGACAAGGCAGGCCGCAACTGGCGCGTCTCGGCGCCGGTTGATGGTCGTCGCCTCGCCACCTCCGACACGCGCGAGGAACCTGACGCCGCCCACCGCTTCACCGCCGCCGTCAGCCACGAGATCCGCACGCCGCTCAACGGCATTCTCGGCATGGCCGCGCTGCTGGAAGAGACCGAACTCACGCCGGTGCAGCAGGACTATGCCGGCGCCATCCGCAAGTCAGGCTCGCGCCTGCTCGATCTCCTGAACAACGTGCTCGACTATTCGCGCATGGAAGCGGGCGAGATCCCGCTCGACGAAGCGCCGTTCGATACCAGCGATCTCGTCCAGGACGTCGCCGAACTCCTCGCTCCGCGCGCTCACGCCGCCGGTCTCGACATAGCGGGCGTCGTCCATCCCGATCTTCCGCCCCGCATGATCGGCGACGCAGGCCGCCTGCGTCAGATCCTTTTCAACCTCGCCGGCAATGCGATCAAGTTCACTGAAAAAGGCGCGCTGCTGATCGAAGCCCGGACATCCACCGACGGGCGCGGGCTCACTCTCGTTGTACGCGACACCGGCGCAGGCATCCCTGATAACGCCAAGGCGCATCTCTTCGAAGCCTTCAGCCAGGTCAGCGCCGCTGATGCGCGACGCGATGGCGGCGTCGGCCTCGGCCTCGCCATCGTCGCGCGTCTGGTGGAGGCGATGAAGGGCAGTGTGAGCCTCAGTTCCGCCTTTGGTCATGGCGCGATGTTTGTGGTCGACCTGCCGATACAGCCAGCGCCAGGATCGGTGCAGCGCGCGCGGCCGCAACGATCGCTGCGCATAGCGCTCGACCTGCCGCCCGCATCGACGCTCGCCTGCATGTCCGCACTCGGTCGAGAGGGCGGGCGCCTGGTTCACGACTGGAAGGCCGCCGACCTCGTTCTGCTGGACGCCGCGCTGCCCCCTGCGCAGATCGAAACGATTGCAAGATCGAAACGCACGCTGGTCGTTCTGCGCCCCGGCGACCGCGGCCGCATCGAGCAATTCCGCCAGATGGGGTGTGCGGGCTACCTGATCCGCCCGCTGCGCGCTGCATCGCTTCTCGAGCGGGTCGGGCTGGCGCTGGACAATGTTGCGCTTGTCGAGCTCCCGCCCGAGCGCAAGCCGGGTGAGGCCGGTTCCGTGCTGATCGCCGACGACAATGCCGTGAACGCGCTCCTTTTCCGCAGCGCCCTCACAGCCGCCGGGTTCCGCGTCCACACTGCTGGAACCGGCGCCGAGGCGCTGGAAAGAATGGGCGAAACCGACTATTCCGTGGTCTTCATGGATATCCGCATGCCGGTCATGGATGGGCTCGAGGCGACGCGGCGGATACGCAGCCTCGCGGGCCCCGCCTCGCAGACGCCCATCGTGGCGCTGACCGCTGATATCGATCCCGAGCTGGAAGAGCGCTGCCGCAGCGCGGGCGTCTCGCAACTCGCGGCCAAGCCCATAGACCCGCCGCGCCTGCGCGAACTCGCTGAGCGCTGGGCGCGCGCCCACACGAAGGCCGCCCAATGACCGACGCAGCCGCAACAGCGAGCGGAAAGGCAAAGCCCGTCCCACGATGGCTGCGCGCACTGAAGGCGCTGCGCCATCGCAAGATGCTCGCGATGCTGCTCCTCTCGCTGGCCGCCGGCATCCCCTACGGCGCCGTGCTCGGCACACTCAACGCATGGCTTACTGCTGAAGGCGTCACGCCCAGCCAGATCGGCATCCTCAATTTCATCATCCTCGCCTATTCATTCAAGCTGATCTGGGCGCCGGGATTCCAGAAGGCGTGGTTCCCGCGCATCGGCATTCCCTTCCTCAGGAATTTCGGACCGCGCCGCAGCTGGTTGCTGGTGATGCAGCTGATCGTCGCCTGCCTCCTCGGCCTTCTCGCCCTTTCACGCCCCAGCGAGGGCGTCCTTTATCTCGCCGGCATCAGCGTCATCGTGGCGATTGCATCGTCCGTGCACGACATCGTTCTGGAAGCATGGCGGATCGAGATCGCCGAGTCTGACGAGGACCGCGACCTGATGTCGGCGGTCTATCAGATGGGCTACCGTTTCGCTGGCCTGTTCACCGGCCTGTTCGCGCTGACCCTCGCCGACCACATCCCGTGGTCGACCGTCTACCTGATCATCGCCGTCGGCATGGCCGTCTCCGCCACCGGCACGCTGGTCGCGCAGGAGCCCGACCACTCGTCGACCGAGAAGGGCGGCCACGACATGCGGCCATCCTTTGCGGCGGCCTTCCGCCAGAAGACGGTGCAGACCACGGTCGCTGCCGTCGCCGCCGGCTGGGCCGTCGCCATCGGCATCATCGTGGTGTTCTTCATCGACTCGCTCACGCAGACGCCGCCCCCCTCGACCGCCATCTTCACGCGCGTCCAGGCGCCGATCATCGTGTCCCTGCTGATCCTGCTGCCCGGCCTCATCGCCGCATGGCTGTTGCGCCGCCAGCCGGTCGCCGCACCGCACGTCACGCCGCCGGGATCGTGGGCCGCCAAGGCTGCCGACACGCTCTTCCACACCATTCTCGACCCGCTGATGGACCTCGTGCAGCGCCTGCGCTGGGCGGTGATCCTCGTCCTGGGCCTGGTGCTGATGTACCGCTTCGTTGACCTGATCTGGGGCGGCTTCGCCTATCCGTTCTATCTCGGCGACCCCACGGTTGGCCTCATCGGCAATCCCGACATTAGCCAGGGCGCACTCGGCCATTCCAATACCGACGTCGCCATCGCCTCGAAGACCATCGGTGTCTTCATGACGGTGGCGGGCTCGGTGATCTGCGGCGTCGCCCTGATCGCCATCGGCCGCCTGCCATGCCTCGTCTTCGGCGCTTTGATCGCAGCCCTCACCAACCTGATCTTCGCAGACCTCGCTGCCGGCGGCGCAGGCATGGACGCCTTCCTCGCGATGACAGGCATAGGCCCCGCGCTTGCTGGCTTCGGTGATCCCGCCCTCGCGCGTCTCATCGTTGCGATCGCGGTCGAGAACGTCGCCGGCGGTTTCGCCAGCGTCGCCTTCGTCGCCTACCTCACAGCCATGGTGAACCCGAAATTCGCGGCCGTTCAGTACGCACTGCTCGGCTCGCTGGTTATGCTGATCGGCTCGCTCGGCCGAGCCGAACTCGGCACCTACATCGAGACCAACGGTTACCACGACTTCTTCATTCTCACCGTCTGGATCGGCATGATCGCCGTCGTCCTCGCCGCCGCCGAATGGGCGCGGCAGGCGATGGCGAAGAAGCCGGCGGTCGAGGCGGATAGGACGACGCCGCAGGCGGCGGAGTAGGGCGCGAAGCCCACCCTCGTCCTTCGAGACGATCGCGCTGAAGGATTGCCGTCGCTGAACCCGGGTAAAGGACGAGGCCGTGCTTACGACACCAGGTCAACCGTTCGGATTATAAGCCGCAAACGCCGCCAGGTTCACGATGTCCTGCGCCGTCGCATCAAGCTGCGCGATCTGGACCGATGACTTGAGGCCCACAAGAAGCGGGCCCAGCACCGTCACGCCGCCAAGCGTCGCTGCGATCTTGGTCGAGATC
>CAIKXW010000398.1 GCA_903831485.1 uncultured Alphaproteobacteria bacterium
CCAGGAAACCCGCTGCGAAGAAGCCGGCGCCGAAGATGAAGATGGCCGCCGCCGCCGTGAAGCCCGCCAAGAAAGTGGCGCGCAAGAAGAAGTAGGACCTACCCGACGGGTAGATATCCTCCGACAGGATGCGACGGCGCGACCTTCACAGGTCGCGTCGTTTGCGTTTGGGCTGGTGAGCCCGGCGCAGGCCTACGGCCGATAGATCAGCAAGAACCACAACCCTGCAGCTGAAACAGCGGAGATCGCAGCGCCTGTGAGGAGCCACGCCCAGCCGGTGGTCTGCTTGACGACGACGGGTGCAGGCGGGGGCGAGGCGGCGCGGTTCAAGGCCTCGTCGAGCCTGGCGAGGGTCTCGGGCAGGCGGCGGAGGCGGGCGAAGGCTTCGCGGGCCGCGTCGATGGCGAGTTTGCGGACACCCTCGGCGCCGAATTCGCGGCGGCTCCAGCGTTCGACGATGGGCTGGGCGGCCTGCCAGATATTGTGGGCCGGGTCGATCGTGCGGGCGACGCCTTCGACCTGCACCATTGTTTTCTGGAGCAGGATAAGCTCGGGGCGCAGGTGCATGCCGAACTGGCGGGTGATGTCGAACAGCTGCAGCAGGACGCGGGCCATCGACAGGTTGGACGCGTCCTTGCCGAAGATGGGCTCGCCGACGGAACGCAGCGCCTGGGCGAACTCGTCCATCGAGTGCGAGGCGGGAACGTAGCCGGCCTCGAAGTGGACGCGGGCGACGTGCTTGTAGTCGCGGTCGAGAAAGCCCTTGATGATCTGGGCGAGGAACAGCCGCTCGTTGGGGCCGATGCGGCCCATGATGCCGAAGTCGACCAGCACGAGACGCCCGTCGGGCGCGAGGATCATGTTCCCTTCATGCAGGTCGGCATGGAAGAAGCCGTGATCAAGCGCGCAGGCGAGAAAGCCGCGCGTGATGCGGTTGGCGAGATCGATGCGCTGCTCGGCCGACATCGGGCCTGGGTTGGTGAGGGAGCGGCCCTCGATCCATTCCGTGGTGAGGACGCGCTGGCTGGTGCGCTCCCAGTCGACCTGCGGGGCGTGGACATAGCCGTCGATGGCGGCGATCTCGGCGAATTCCGAGGCGGCGCCCGCTTCGAACCGCAGGTCCATCTCGCGGGTGAGGGAGGTCGCCATCGTGTCGATGAAGGCGGCCGGCTCCATGCGCTGGACTTCCGCGTTGCCGTGCTTCTGCGCTGAATAGGCAATACGCTTCATGGCGCGGAGTTCGAGTTCCATCGTGCGCTCGATATTGGGGCGAAGGATCTTTACCGCACGCGGCCCCTTGGGCGTTTCGATGCGGTGGACCTGGGCGACGGAGGCGGCGGCGATCGGGTTGCCGAGATCAGGGAACAGGTGATCTGTCCCGGCGCCGAACTCGGAGCGGAGCGTCTTCAGGGCCTGCGATTTCGGGAAGGGCGGGATCTGGTCCTTGAGGCGAGAGAGATCATTTGCGGCTTCAACGCCGATCACGTCGGGGCGCGTGGCCATGAACTGGCCAAGCTTGATCCAGGCGGGGCCGAGCTTTTCCAGCGCGCGGGCGAAGCGTTCGCCGGGGCGGCCGCGACCGCCGCCGCCGGGAAGGATGCGGAGGACGGCGCCCGCGGCTTTCGCGGCAAACGGAATCCGCGAGCGGTAGGCGTCGGGAATGATGACGTCGTTGCGAACCATGACCGCGCCGGCGCGGGCGAGGCGCAGATAGTCGCTGAGTGCAGGGAGCATCCTACACCGCCCATCCGGTGTGGAGGGCGGCGATGCCGCCGGAATAGTTCC
>CAIKXW010000399.1 GCA_903831485.1 uncultured Alphaproteobacteria bacterium
CCCCACCTTCGACGCCCTCGGCTGTTGCGGTTGCCGGATCAGCGTTTCCGCTCATCACCGATACGGCGGCGCGGCTCGATGTGGCGAAGGTTCGGGCGCTGCGCAATCACGGCGTGAAGACGGTGTTCCGATACTATTCGCACATACCACCGAGCCTTGTGGGCAAGGACCTGCAGCCGGAAGAGGCGCGGATCATCCTTGGCGAGGGGCTGTCGATCGGCAGCGTGTTCCAGCATTTCAATCACTGCTTCCGTACGTTCGAGAACAACTGGGGCAAGGAAGATGCCGAGCAGGCGCTGCGCCAGGCAGGCGCGGCGGGGCAGCCGGAAGGATCCGCGATCTATTTCGGCGTCGATGCAGACTGGCCGTATCAGGCGATGCGCGATCCGATCATCAGGTACTTCGAGGACATAAAGCTGGCCTTCGAGGGATCGGGGATCGCCGTCGGCATCTACTCCAACGGATGCATCTGCAATGCGGTCCGCGAGAAGGGACTGGCGCAGTATTTCTGGCTCTCGGGATCGACTGGACATTCGGGAACGCAGGCGTTTTACAATACCGGTCAGTGGACGATGTTCCAGAATTCGCTCGACATCACGCCGCCGGAAGTCGGCTATGGCATCGACACAAACATCGCGAACCCGGCGACGCGTGGGTATGTCGGGCAGTGGAGCGCGGCGGGCGCGGCGACAGCGTCGCACGGCGTTGCTCCGACGCAGGCGGCGTTCGAGGCCAGGGCCTTCCTGCGTGCGAACACGGAGCTGATCCAGGATCTCAATCCGGGCGCGGCGTCATTGGCGACGCTTGTAAAGGACCGGAATGTGCGACGGCTTGAGACGTCCGGCGCGTGGACGAATGTGGTGACGCAGGAGGGCGGGGCGACGCGGGCTGCGGCGTCGCTGCGCGGCTGGGTTACGACTGCTTCACTGGCGCCGCTGCAACATTTTCCGGACGACACGTCGAACTACGGCCTGTGCGGCGCGCCGACGGCGGTGAGCGACACGTTCAAGTACCAGAACTGCGAGCGGGCGACGTCCCGCAATCGCTGATCAGCTCTGCGGCGTGACGCGCAGCACCTTGCCGCCATCGTCGACAAGCAAGTATAGCGCGCCGTCCGGCGCCTGGGTTACATCGCGGATGCGGCCCTGATCGCTCATCAGCCGCTCTTCGCCGACGACGCGGTCGCCTTCGATGTCGAGGCGGACGAGTTGCGTCGTGCCCAGGGCGGCGACGATGAGGTCGCCTTTCCAGGGGAAGAGGTTGCCGGTGTAGAAGGTCATGTCGCCCGGGGCGATCACGGGGTCCCAGTAGTAAGTAGGCTGCTCCATGCCGTCCTTGGCCGTGATGCCCTCGCCGATTGGACCGCCTGCGTATTCGATGCCGTAGGTGATCACGGGCCAGCCATAGTTCTTGCCGGCTTCGGGGATGTTGATCTCGTCGCCGCCGCGCGGGCCGTGCTCGATCGTCCAGAGCTTGCCGGTGTCTGGGTGGATCGCGGCGCCTTGCACGTTGCGGTGGCCGTAGCTCCAGATTTCCGGCTTCGCGTTGGCCTGGCCGATGAAGGGATTGCTGTCGGCGGGCGTGCCGTCCTGCTTCAGCTTAACCACTTTGCCGAGATGGGTGTTGAGGTCCTGCGACAGTTGGCGGGGCTCAGGATCGGAGCGTTCGCCGAGCGTGAGGTAGAGGTTGCCTGAGGAGTCCCATTCGATATTGGAGCCGTAGTGCGCGGTGGACGCCCAGGCGGGCTCCTGCCGGAAGATCGTTGAGACGTTCTCAAGTCTGGTGCGATCGGCGGACAGTGTCGCCTTGCCGAGGCTGGTGGCGTTCTTGCCGCCTCCGCGGTCTTCGGAGAAGGAAAAATAGATTGTGCGCTCCGTCATGAAGTCGGGGCCGACCGAGATGTCGAGCAGCCCGCCCTGGTCGCGTGCGTCGACCTTGGGTACGCCTTTGACTTCGGTCTTCGGCTTGCCGGGCGCGACGAGCCAAAGCTTGCCTGCCTTCGATGTTACGAGAACTGCG
>CAIKXW010000400.1 GCA_903831485.1 uncultured Alphaproteobacteria bacterium
GTGATGCCGGGCGCTTTCAGCGCTTCGAGGGCCCAGCCCTTTGAGGTGCCGCCGGCGGGGTTGTGCGAATAGGTCCATTCAGGCGGCGCCTTGAGGCGCGTGTCGAAGGCCTTCTTGAGATGTGTCAGGAAGCCGATCGTGGGTGACGGCGACTCCAGCGGCGGGGCGTAGATCACGGTGCGGTCTGTGGAGTGAAAATCCATCATGGCGACGACGCGGCGGTCGCCGGCCTGCGCCATGATCCAGTCGGAAAGGGCCTTGGTCTCGGGCTGGGTGAACTGGCCCCAGTCACGGTTGAGGTCGACGCCGCCGGAGTTGAGGCGCCAGTTGCCGCCATCGACGCCATCCGGGTTCGGCATTGGCGCGAGGATCATGCGATGGCGGGCGCGGAAGGAGGTGGCGATTGCATCATCGCGCTTCATCAGGCGCTCGACAAAGGCGCGATAGGCCTCCTGTCCCGAAGTCTCGGGCGGATGCTGGCGGGTAAGGGCGACGATCACCTCGATGCCGCCGCCGCCAACGAAGCTGACAAGGTCGCGGCCCTCGCGCGAGACGCCGTACTTTGTCTCCGTGAAACCGCGGCCGGAGACGGAGTTGCGCGTCCAGCCGATGTTGTCGCTCGCTGGTGAGATCGGCTGTGCGGCGATATAGGTTTCGCCCTGTGTGAGCGGCACGCGGAGCGTCGCACGCGTCTTGCGCTCATTGAGCGACAGGCTGGATTCGGGAAGCTTCTCCCAAGCCGCGCCGCCGCGCTTGATCCACGGGGCGTAGCGATGCGTGTAGTCCGTGTAGTCCAGCGTGATCGTGGTTTCGCGAGGCGTGTCGCTGTTGATCCTGAAGGCGAACCATGGGCTCGGATTGATGCCTTCGGTCACCGCGGGTTCGTGATCGACGGAGACGACGATGGCGCCGCCCGGGGCGATGGCGCAGTCATGCCTGCCGGCGGCGGGGAAGCTGGTGTCGACGCGGAGACCGGCGTCCGAGCAGATTGGCGGCGGGCCCAGCAAGGGCAGGCTCATCGCCGGCATGTTTTCGCATGCGCTCGCCAGCATGGCCGCGAGTCCTGCCGCCGCTGCGAGTCCACTCTGACGGAGCGGGATCATTTGTCGGCCTCGCGTGTCTGCTCCGCGAGCCTGTGGCCGAGGAGTTGGTTGGGGAAGGAGTAGTTTCCTTCGTGGCACGCATACTCGTAGACCGGGCCGGGCATCGCGTTGAACGCAAGCTCGCCCCGGATCGGCGCGGTGAACACGCCGGGCTCGTTGATGTCGAATGAATAGAGGACCTGCGTGTCGCTTATGCGACGGAAGCGCTCAATCACCGTGATGGTTTCGGGCGCGCCGCGAAAAGCGAGATCGGGTTTGAAGTTGGTGGTTTCAACCACCAGCGTATCGCCTACATAGCGGCCGATGGAATCGCCCATCCAGGGACGGATGACGCCGGTGCGGTGCCTGGTCGTCAGGGGGATGATGCGGGCGTCGTGGATCATCTCGACAAGGATGATCGCGTAGTCGTTTGTCTGGATGATCTGGTAATTGTTGTTGTAGCCCACGGGCATCATCGGCGGGCCGAGGAGTGAGCCGTAGTCGCGCAGGCAGCGTTCGGCGAGGGTGAAGCTTTCGGGATGGTCGCCGCGCTGGAAACCCAGCCCACGGGGATAAGCTGCGAGGCGGTCGGCGCGGGCGGCTTTGGCGGCGGGCGTAAGGTCGGGCAACTGGCCGTTTGCGGGGGCGACGAGGAAGGAGGTGCGGTGTTCGGCGCCGATCGCCATCTCGTCGCTGGCGGCTTCTGCTTCTTCGGCTGTCATCACGAGGCGGTCGCCGAATTCCGGATCGCGTTCGAGCGTTGTGGCGGTGGCGTGCGTCCAGTAGCCGGAGAGGTCGGGCTGGCCGGCGCTGTTGAGCGGCGCGGAATAGGATTGTGCGATCGCTGCGGGCGTCGCCGCGAATGCGATAGCGAACAGGGAGAGCAGGCCCAGCGTCTTCATCGGCCGGACACTGCCCGGGTCGGGGCTGGCGGTAAAGGGCGTGGGGAGGATCAGAAAAACTGCTCGTTTCGAACAGGTGTAGCGTCCGGCGATGCGGCGTAGTGAGGAAAGAGCATCCGCGGGAGCGATCACATGAACAACGTCCTGGTCCTTGCTGCATGGTCTGCGCTGGCGGGCGGGTTGATCCCCGTGATGGCGGCGCTGCAGGGAACTCTGGGGAGAACCATCCAGTCGCCGATTCATGCGTCGCTGATTGCGGTGGGAATGTCGTTCGTGGCGGTGGGGCTGGTGTTCGCGGCGGTGCGTCCGCCGATGCCGTCGGGCAATCTGTTCGCCGCGGTTCCGCCGATTGCGTGGCTGGGCGGCGCGGCTATGGCGTTCTATGCGATCAGCGCGACCTATGTGACGCCGCATTTCGGGGTCGGGAACTTTGTCATGTGCGTGGTGATCGCGCAGCTGGCGGTCTCGACGCTGATCGACCAGTTCGGACTGTTCGGGGCGCCGGTGCATCCGGTGGAGCTGAGGCGGCTGGGCGGGCTTGCGCTGCTGGGTGTCGGCGCGGCGCTGGTGGCGATCAAGTAGGTACGGTGCGGAGCTGGGCGTGGTCGTAGTAGAAGCGTTCGGTGCGGATACGGTCTCCGCTCCACAGCTGCATGGCCACCTCATCGAGCATGCGTCTGCCGACGTGGGGGACGTTCACCTCGATCTGCCAGTTGACGAAGACCAGGTCGCCATTGACAGCAAACCGTTCGACCTTGCGGACCGGCGTGTTCCCGTAGCGCAGCAGCACTTCCATCTCGTGGGCGAGGATGGCGTCGCGGCCCTGTCGAATCTCGCCGTGGTTCTCCTGGGTCGTCGCATCATGATGATAGAAATGCATGACCGCCCCAGCGTAGTCCTGCTGCTCGACCCGTTTGATTAAGCTGCAGACCCGATCGGTTGAGGGCAGAAACTGAACTCCGGAACTGCAGAGTAGCACCCAAAATGGGTGTCAATCGTTGGCAAATACCACCGAGGCGGCTTTTGGTCGATATCGCCGTTGTTGTGGAACATTTTTGCGGATACAGATCGTCGCGGGGGCAAGAAATCCTCGCTTCCCTTTATCTCTTGGGCGGAACGATCGGTAGCGAGGATGACAGGCCGCCATCGACAGGCAGGACCTGGCCGTTGACGTAGCTTGCATCGTCGCTCGCGAGGAAGAGGGCGACCTTCGCGATCTCTTCCGGCTGGCCGGCGCGGCGCAGGGCGTTGAGCTGGCCGATCTTGTCGTCGGTGCCTTTCTCGCGTGCGCGGTCGAAGATCGGCTTGGTCATGCCGGTCTCGATCAGGCCGGGGGCGACGCCGTTCACGCGCACGCCGGTGCCGGCGAGGTTGTTGGCGGCGAGCGAGACAAGCGAGATGACGCCGGCTTTAGAGGCGGAGTAGGCGGGCGAACCAGCGCCATTGCGGATGCCGGCGACGCTTGCTGTGCAGACGATGGCGCCCTTGCCTTGGCTGATCATGTGCGGGGCGCCCAGCTGGATGGCGAGCATCGGGCCGATGAGGTTGACCTGCAGGATGTTGAGCCACTGGTCCTCGGTCTGCTCGAACAGGCCGGGCGTGCCGCCGGAGATGCCGGCGTTGGCGTAGATGATGTCGAGCTTGCCGTTGGTGGCGAGGGCGAGATCGATGAGCTTCTGCACGTCAGACGATTTGCCTGCGTCCATCTCGAGGGCGATGGCCTTGCCGCCGGCCCTGGTGATGTCGGCGACGGTGTCGTTGACGGCGGCGGCTTTGTCGGCGGCGATGACGGACGCGCCTTCCGCAGCAAAGAGTTTCGCGGAGGCGCGGCCTATGCCGGAGGCGGCGCCGGTGACGATGACGGATTTGCCGGTGAAGCGGGCCATGCGCGTGTCCTCTTGTGTGTGCGGGTTTATGCGGATGCTGGGGGCGTGGCGTCAACGGGCGCGCAGAGGCGTTCTCATACGCGCGGGCGCGCTTCACCGGCAAAGGAATTGGTTCGGTCCCTTCGAGGCGCACAACCGGGATTCTCGGGTCGCGCCTTCGGTTTGCCCGAGAATGACTTCGAGGGGTGGGTCGCGCCGGAGCCGGGAGGGCGACCGGCGCCCCGAACAACGGGGTTCACGGTTTGCGGAAAGCTGACGGCAACCCAGCGTGACAGTGGTGGAATCATCGCGCTATATCGGCGGGAGCTCAGGGCAGGTCTTTCCAGTGGGGTATATAGCATGAGGTCGATTTTTGGCGCGGTCGCGATGGCGGCGGTGCTTGTGGCGTGTGCGCCGGCGGCGCCGGTTGGGCCTACGGCGGAGGAGATCGCCAAGGCCAGCGCGGACCTCGTGGCGTATCTGGACGCGGAATACGAGGAAGAGCTGCTCGACTCTCCGCAGGAGCTGACATCGCAGGGGCGCAAGGAGCGCTATGGCGAGTTGGACGACCGCTCGGAAGCAGCGGCGGAGCGCGACCTGGTGTGGCGGCGCGAGTCGGTGGCCGACATGAAGGCGAAGTTCAAGCCGGAAGCGCTTAGCGAGGATGCGCGGCTGTCCTACGAGATCTGGGAGCTGGAGCTGGCGCGGGCGGAGAAGTCGGCGGAGTTCCGGCGCCATCGCTACATCTTCGGTCGTGGCGGGGCGCATACGGGCCTCGTGAACTTCATGGTCAACCAGCATCGCGTGGACGAGAAGTCCGACGTCGAGGCTTACACATCGCGCGTGAATGCGATCGGGCCGACGATCGACGTGCTGATCGATCGCGCCAAGCTCGCGGCGGCGGATGGCATCCGCATGCCGGGTTTTGGCTATGAGCAGACGGCGTCAGAAGTGAAGCGCGTTCTGACGGGCGCGCCGTTTGGTCCGGGGCCGGACTCGGCGTTGTTTGCCGACGGCAAGGGCAAGATCAAGGCGCTGGGCGATGCCGGCAAGCTGAAGCCCGAAGAAGTTGTGGCGCTGACCGAGCAGCTTCGGCTTGCGATGGTCGACAAGATGAAGCCGGCCTACGACCGTCTGTCGGCGTGGGTGGCCGAGGACAAGGCGAATGCGTCGGCTACGCCGCAGGGCGTGGGGTCGCTGCCGAATGGCGAGGCGTACTATAACGCCATGCTGAGCCTGATGACGACGACGGACATGACGGCGGACCAGATCCACCAGCTTGGCCTTTCGGAAGTCGCGCGTATCCAGGGCGAGATGGAGAAGGTGAAGGAGCAGGCGGGCTTCAAGGGCACGCTGCAGGAGTTCTTCACCTTCATGCGCACGGACAAGCAGTTCTACCTGCCCAACAACGACGCAGGCGCGCAGCAATATGTCGACATGGCGACCAAGCACATCGAGGAGATGAAGCTGGCGCTGCCGAAGTATTTCGGTCGCCTGCCGAAAGCGGATCTCATCGTGAAGCGGGTTGAGCCTTATCGCGAAGAGCCGGGCGGCGCGCAGCACTATCAGTCCGGGACGCCCGACGGATCGCGGCCGGGCATCTATTACGCGCACCTCTCCGACATGAACGCGATGCCGACCTACATGCTGGAAGACATCGCCTATCATGAAGGCCTGCCGGGCCATCACATGCAGATCTCGATCCAACAGGAGCTGGAAGCCGAGACGGGCGCGAACAAACTGCCGAAGTTCCGCACGCAGTATGGCTATACGGCGTACTCGGAAGGCTGGGGTCTGTATTCGGAAGCGCTGTCGAAGGAGATGGGCTTCCTTAAGGACCCCTACAGCCATTACGGCCAGCTCTCGGGCGAGATCTGGCGCGCGATCCGGCTTGTGGTGGATACGGGCATTCACTCCAAGGGTTGGACCGAGGAACAGGCGGTGAAGTACTTTACCGAAAACTCGTCGATCGCGGATGGCGCCATCGCGTCCGAAGTGCGCCGCTACATCACGTCGGCGGGGCAGGCGACGGCCTACAAGATCGGCATGCTGAAGCTCCAGGAGCTGCGCGACCGGGCGCGCACGGCGCTCGGCGACAAGTTCAGCTATCCGGCATTCCACGACCAGATTCTCGGCGGCGGCGCTCTGCCGTTGCCGGTGCTGGAGCGGAAGATCGATCGCTGGATCGAAGCGCAGAAGGCGGCTTGAGTGTTGAGACGCCGGTGAGCACGCCCTCGTCCTTCGAGACGCGGACTTTGTCCGCTCCTCGGGATGAGGGCTACTCTGCCGCCGGCATTGGATAGCCCTCATCCTGAGGAGGCCCGGAGGGCCATCTCGAAGGACGGGGGCCTGCATACGGGATGCGGTTCATCATGAGAGCTTTGTTTGCGGCAGGATTCATCGCACTGGCGGCTGCTTGCAGTCCTGCGGCGCCTGCCGGGCCGACCGCCGCCGACATCGCCGCCGAGAGCCAGAAGCTGACGGCGTATCTCAACGCGGAGTTCGAGGAAGAACTCGCGATGAACCCGATGATGCTCACCTCGATGGGGCGCAAGGAGCTGTACGACGGGCTTGGCGATTTCTCGGAAGCCGATGCGGACAGGCAACTGGCGTGGCGGCGCGAGAGCGTGGCGGGGATGAAGGCGCAGGTCGATCCCGCGAAGCTGGACGATGATGCGAAGACGTCGTGGGAGATCTGGGAGCTGGAGCTGGCGCGGGCTGAGACGCGGCGCCAGTGGCAGCGGCATGACTACATCTTCGGATTCGGCGGGCCGCATACGGGCATCCCGAACTTCCTGATCACCTATCACAAGGTGGATGAGCCGGCGGATGCGGATGCGTATGTCGCGCGGATCGGGAAGCTGGGTGCGGCGCTCGACCAGTATGTGGAGCGGACGAAGCTGGCTGTGGCGGATGGAATCCGGACGCCGAAGTTCGGCTATGAGCGGACGGCGACGGAAGCGAAGAACGTGATCACTGGCGCGCCGTTCGGGCCGGGTGAGGACTCGCCGCTGTTCGCGGACTTCAAGACAAAAATCGGGGAGCTGAAAGCTGCGGGCAAGGCGACGGCGGAGCAGGAGAAGGCATGGCTGGATGCGGCCTCTGCGGCGCTGACGGGGCAGGTGAAGCCTGCTTACGAGCGGCTGATCGCGTGGCTTGAGTCCGACATGGCAAATGCGCCGTCGGGCAAGGTGGGCGCGCTGACGCTGCCGAAGGGCGCGGACTGGTACAATGTCGCGCTGGAGCTGCAGACGACGACGAAGATGACGGCGGACGAGATCCACGAGCTGGGGCTCAAGGAGGTCGCGCGCATCCATGCGGAGATCGACAAGATCCGCGAGACGGTGGCGTTCAAGGGCGACAAGCGAGCCTTCTTCGACTTCATGCGGACGGACAAGCAGTTCTACCTGCCGAATACGGATGAAGGCCGCGCGAAGTATCTTGCGACGGCGCAGGGCTATCTCGACGTGATGTACAAGCGGCTGCCGGAGTATTTCGGGCGGTTGCCGAAGGCCCCGCTGGTGGTGAAGCGCGTCGAGGCGTTCCGTGAGCAGCCCGGCGGGGCGGCGCATTACTATGGCCCGACGCCGGACGGGAAGCAGCCGGGCATTTTCTACGCGCACCTGGTGGACATGAGCGCTGTGTCGCTGTGGGCGCTGGAGAGCCTTGCCTATCATGAGGGCGTGCCGGGCCATCACATGCAGATCGCGATCCAGAACGAGCTGACGGACATTCCGGTATTCCGGACGCAGTATGGTTATGGCGCGTTCGCCGAGGGCTGGGGCCTCTATGCGGAGGATCTCGGCAAGACGATGGGCGGGTTTACCGATCCGTACAACGATTTTGGGCGGCTCTCGTCGGAGCTGTGGCGCGCGGTGCGGCTGGTGCTCGACACCGGGCTGCATGCAAAGGGCTGGACGGAGGACGAGGCTGTCGCGTGGGCGATGGCCAACTCGGCGCGGCCGGAAAGCTCGATCAAGAGCGAGGTGAAGCGGTATCTGCTGAATCCGGCGCAGGCGACGACGTACAAGATCGGGATGCTCAAGATACTGGAGCTGCGTGACGAGGCGCGGACCGAGCTTGGCGACAAGTTCGACTGGAAGGCGTTCCACGACACGGTGATCACCGGCGGGTCGCTGCCGCTGCCTGTGCTCGAGACGCTGGTACGGACGTGGATTGCGAAGGTGAAGGCTGCCGCGTGACGTCGAGGGCGGGCTTGGGATGTTGGAGGATTTACGGATGAGACTTCTGTTTGCGGCCAGCTTCCTGGCGCTTGTGGCCTGCCAGCCGAGTGCGCCTGCGGGGCCGACGGCGGAAGATATTGCGAAGACCAGTGCGGAGCTGACGGCCTGGTTCGACGCAGAATACGAGGAAGACCTGCTGACGAGCCCGATCGGGCTCACCTTCCAGGGGCGCAAGGAGCGCTATGGCGAGCTGGACCAGTTCAACGAGGCTGAGCTGGACCGGAAGCTTGAATGGATGCGCGCCAGCGCCGCGGAGCTGAAAGAGAAGTTTGATCCGGCGAAGCTGGATGAGGAAGCGCGGACGTCCTACGATCTCTGGCTGGCGCAGCTGGACTACATGGAGAAGGGCGCGAAGTTCCGGCGCACGCCCTACGTGTTCGTGAAGGATGGTCCGCACGTCTTCCTGCCGAACTTCGTGATCAGCTTTCACACCGTCGCCGACAAGTCCGACATGGAGGCCTATGTCTCGCGCCTGACCGCGCTGGGCCGGGCGCTTGACCAGGTGATCGAGAGCGCCAAGCTTGCGGCGGCGGAGGGCAATCATGCGCCGCGCTTCGCCTACGACCAGTCGCTGCAGGAAGCGAAGAATGTGATCGCCGGCGCGCCGTTCGGGCCGGGCGCAGATTCGCCGCTGTGGGCTGACGCGAAGAGCGAGATCGCGACGCTGCAGAAGGACGGGAAGATCAATCCTGAAGAGGCCAAGGCGCTGCAGGATGGCGCGGAAAAGGCGCTCAAGGACAGCGTGAAGCCTGCCTATGAGCGGATCATTGCGTGGCTAGAGGCGGATCGCGTCAACACGGCCGAGCTGGCGCAGGGCGCAGGTACGCTGATGAAGGATGGCGAGGCGTTCTACAACACCAGCCTCGAACTGCAGACCACGACGCCGCTGACCGCCGCAGAGATCCACGACATCGGGCTCAAGGAAGTCGCGCGCATCCATGGCGAGATGGAGAAGATCAAGGAGCAGGTCGGCTTCGAGGGCTCGCTGCAGGAGTTCTTCACCTTCATGCGGACCGACAAGCAGTTCCAGCTGCCGAACAACGATGAAGGCCGCGCGCAGTACATCAAGATGTCGGAAGACTATCTGACCGCGATGGAAGTGAAGCTGCCTGAGTATTTCGGCTTCCTGCCGAAGGCGGATCTCGTCGTGCGCCGCGTCGAGTCGTTCCGTGAGGAGCCGGGCGGCGCGCAGCACTATTTTCCGCCGACGCCCGATGGATCGCGGCCGGGCGTGTTCTACGCACACCTCAGCGACATGACGTCGATGCCGACATTCTCGCTGGAGGCCATCGCCTACCATGAGGGCGTGCCGGGCCACCACATGCAGATCGCCATCGCGCAGGAGCTGAAGGGCATTCCGAAGTTCCGCACGCAGTACGGATCGACCGCCTACCAGGAAGGCTGGGGCCTCTATTCCGAGGCGCTGTCGAAGGACATGGGTTTCTACAAGGATCCGTATTCGGACTTCGGCCGGCTCGGCGCGGAAATCTGGCGTGCGATCCGGCTCGTGGTCGATACGGGGATTCACTCCAAGGGATGGAGCGAAGAGCAGGCGGTGAAATACTTCCTCGAGAATGGCCCGACGCCGGAGGGCGCGGTGCGTTCGGAAATCCGCCGCTATATCGTGTGGCCGGGGCAGGCGACTGCCTACAAGATTGGCATGCTGAAGATCCTGGAGCTTCGCGGGATGGCGCAGCGGGAACTGGGCGACAAGTTCAGCTATGCCGGGTTCCACGACACGGTGCTGGGCGGAGGCGCGTTGCCCCTGCCGGTGCTGGAGGCGCGTGTGAAGCGTTGGGTTACGAAGGTGAAGGCGGGTTGATCTGGGACCGCCGGGCTCCTGCCCGGCTTCGTTGGACGGGATTGACGGGCCTTGCGGTCCGCCGCCGGGCAGGAGCCCGGCGGTCCCGTATGTAAGGAGATGTCGATGCGGTTGATGTTTGCCACGGCTTTTGCGGCGCTTGCCGTCGCCTGTTCGCCTGCTGCGCCCGCAGCGCCGACGGCGGAGGAGATCGCGAAGGCGAGTGCGGATCTGACCGCGTATCTCGATGCCGAGTACGAGGAAGGGTTGGCGATGAGCCCGATGCGGCTCACCACGCTGGGCCGCAAGGAGCAACAGGACAAGCTGGACGATTTCAGCGACGCGGCGGCTGACAAGGAACTCGCCTGGATGCGCGAGAGCGTCGCCGAGATGAAGGCGAAGTTCGATCCGGAAAAGCTGGATGAGGAATCGAAGACATCGTTCGACATGTGGGCCCTGTCGCTCGACCAGAGCGAGAAGGCGGACAAGTTCCGGCGGCATGGCTATGTCTTCATCCGGGACTCAATCCCGACCTACCTGCCGAACTTCATGATCAACTTCCACGAGGTCGCCGGGAAGGCGGACATGGAGGCCTATGTCGCGCGCCTGAAGGCGTTCGGGCCTGCGATTGACCAGGTGGTCGAGCAGTCGAAAATGGCGGCTGCCGAGGGCATCAGGCCGCCGCTGTTCTCGTTCGGCCAGGTGATCGGCGAGGCGCGCAATGTGATCACGGGCGCGCCATTCTCTGCGGGCGCGGACTCGCCGCTGCTTGTTGATGTGAAGGCGAAGACGAAGAAGCTGCTCGACGAAGGGAAGATCACCGCGGACGAAGCGAAGGCTTTCGAGACGCAGGCGAGCGAGGCGATGACTGGCGTCATCAAGCCGGTCTATGAGCGTGTCATCGCGTGGCTGGAAACGGACAAGGCGAATGCTTCGCCGCAGTCACAGGGTGTCGGCGCGCTGAAAGATGGCGCGGCGTACTACAACACCATGCTGGAGCTGATGACGACGACCGCGATGACAGCGGACGAGATCCATGAGCTGGGCCTCAAGGAAGTCGCGCGGCTGCGCAGTGAGATGGAAGCGATCCGCGAGAAGGTTGGCTTCAAGGGCGATCTGGCGGCGTTCTTCGAGTTCATGCGGAAGGACAAGCAGTTCTACGTTCCGAACACGGATGAGGGGCGCGCGGCGTATCTGGCGAAGGCTGACGAGTATGTTTCCGGCGCGCGGGCCAAGCTGCCCGAATACTTCGGCATTCTTCCGAAAGCGCCCCTGGTGGTGAAGCGTGTCGAGGCCTTCCGCGAGGAGCCGGGTGGCGTGCAGCACTACTATCCGGGGACACCGGATGGGTCGCGTCCGGGCGTCTACTATGTGCACCTGTCGGACACGACGTCGATGCCGCTGTGGGACCTCGAGAGCACGACGTATCACGAGGCGCTGCCGGGGCATCACATGCAGATCGCCATCGCGCAGGAGCTGACGGGCATTCCGGTGTTCCGGACGCAGGCGGATTACACCGCATA
>CAIKXW010000401.1 GCA_903831485.1 uncultured Alphaproteobacteria bacterium
CATGGGCGTCCGGTGATAGAAACGCCAGACTCGCACCCGCACCGAGCGCCAGACGTCGTGTCACCCCATCCATTTCCTGGCTCCTGCGGCACGCGGACTTTACGATCTCGATGGCTCACTATATGTAAGTGCTTACATTGTTGCAAGGTGGCCGTTGTGCAGGACTACCCATCACATCACCGGGGCGCTGCGATTGGCGCCCGGCTGCGACGGCTTTCCGAACGCATCGATCGCGAAGCGAATGCGATCTATGCGGAGATGGATATCGAGTTCGAACAGCGCTGGTTCGGCGTGCTGAACCAACTTGCCCTTTCAGGACCGATGTCTGTTGGCGAACTGGCCGCAGTGCTTGGCGTCTCGCATGCCGCGGTCAGCCAGACGCGCGCATCCCTCATTGCGCGCGAACTGATCGAAACGGAAGACGACCCCGCCGACGCACGCCGGCGCGTGCTGGCGCTGAGCCCTGCCGGCAAACGTCTCGTGAAGCGGCTGGAACCCTTCTGGGCTGCACTGAGCCAAACGGGCGCCGACCTCGATCGCGAAGCCGGCGGGGTCGTTGATGCTCTGGACAGACTTGAAGCCGTGCTCGACAAGCGGCCTCTGGCGCAACGTGTCCGGACCAAGCTGAAGACCTGAGGTCGCCGCAATCGAGGTTGTGCTGCATGCAACAACCCTTGCCCTGCATCGCGCCGCGTCGGATATGTCCCTCAAGAGCGGAGACATCATCATGGCCGACACAACCGAACTTGGCCGCATCGCGCTGAAGCGCGCCGACCTCTTCCGCCAGCAGTGCTACATCAACGGCAAATGGGTCGGCGAGCCGACGCACGATGTTCGCAACCCCGCCACGCGCGGCGTGATCGGCCGGATTCCCAATCTCGGCAAATCGGACACCGAAGCCGCCGTCGCCGCAGCCGCCGCCGCTTTGCCGAAATGGAAAGCCGAAACCGCCGCCGCCCGCGCCAAGATCATGCGCAAGTGGAACGACCTCATGGTCGTCCACCAGGAAGACCTCGCGCGCCTGATGACGGCCGAGCAGGGCAAGCCGCTTGCCGAAGCGCGCGGCGAGATCGTTTACGCAGGCGCCTTCCTCGAGTGGTATGGGGAGGAGGCCAAGCGCATATACGGCGACCTCATCCCCGCGCCCGCTGCCGACCGCCGCATCATGGTTATGAAACAACCCGTCGGCGTCGTCGGCGCGATCACGCCGTGGAACTTCCCCGCCGCGATGATCACCCGCAAGGTCGCGCCCGGCATCGCAGCCGGATGCACCGTCGTGCTGAAGCCCTCGGAGCTTACACCTTACTCCGCTCTCGCACTCGCCGTCCTGGCCGAGGAAGCAGGCCTGCCGCCGGGCGTGCTCAACATCGTCACGGGCGATGCCGAACCCATCGGCCGCGTCCTCACCGAAGACCCGCGCATCGCCAAGTTTACCTTCACCGGCTCGACTCCTGTCGGCAAGAAACTCGCCGCCCAGTGCGCCGGCACGGTGAAACGCGTCTCGCTCGAACTCGGCGGCAACGCGCCCTTCCTCGTCTTCGACGACGCCGATCTGGAAGCTGCCGCCAGCGGCGCAATCATCTCGAAATTCCGCAACACCGGCCAGACCTGCGTATGCGCCAACCGCATCTACGTGCAGGACGGCGTCTACGACGCCTTCGCCAAGCTCCTCGCCGAGAAGGCCGCCAACCTCGTCGTCGGCGACGGCCTCGCAGGCGTCACCACTCAGGGCCCGCTCATCAACGAGAAGGCGCTGCAGAAAGTCGAGGCCCACGTTACCGACGCCCTCGGCCACGGCGCGAAAGTCCTCACCGGCGCCGCGCGCGATTCACACGGCGGCACATTCTACCAGCCCACCGTCCTACGCGATGTTGCCCCGGACGCACTCCTGACGCGCGAAGAAACCTTCGGCCCCGTCGCCGGACTCGTCCGCTTCAAGTCGGAAACCGACGCCCTTCGTCTCGCCAACGACAGCCGCGCGGGCCTCGCCGCCTACGCCTTCACACGCGACCTCGCCCGCTCATGGCGTGTCAGCGAGGGCCTTGAGTACGGCATGGTCGGCATGAACACCGGCCTCATCTCAACAGAAGTCTCCCCCTTCGGCGGCGTGAAGGAGAGCGGCATAGGCCGCGAGGGCTCGAAATACGGCATCGACGAGTATCTCGATCTCAAGGCCGTCTTCGTTCAGCTGTAGCCGCCCCGAAGCCCGAGGGCGTGCTCACGACCCACGTGACCTAAACCTCGTCCCTCAACGTGAACTCCTCGTCCGCATACGCGAAGTAGTCCCCGAGAATTCCCTCCCGATCATCCAGGAACAGCTGCGTCGCCACGCCCTCCACCAGGCCCGGCAACGCATACCGAAATCCTGACAACGCGGCCGCCGACAACCCGAGCGACGCCAGGGCCGCATAGTTGAACATGAGCAGCCCGTGCAACCGCGCCGCCGCCCTGTATGCCCGTCGCCAGCACCGCCGCCGACATCGCGCGCAGCACGCGCGGATGCACATTCGACGGCCCCGGCCCCATCAGCAACCGCCGATCCGGCGGATC
>CAIKXW010000402.1 GCA_903831485.1 uncultured Alphaproteobacteria bacterium
GCAGCGCCGCCTGCCCCATTGGACGACATGACAAGCTCACCCTTCATGCCGCGCGCCAGCTCGCGGGCGATCGCAAGTCCCAACCCTGCGCCTCCGCGCGAGGCTGAACCGGCGAAAGGCTGGAACAGCCGGCCCACGACCATCGCCGGCACGCCCGGACCATTGTCGGCAATCTCGACCACGGCAGCATCGCCATCACGGAAGACGCGGGCCACGACCTTGCCCGGGCATTTGCGGTCCTTCTGGTCCCGTATCGCTCGCGCTGCATTGCGCACCAGGTTGGCGACGATGCGGTGGACATGATCGGCGTCAGCCATGGCTGTGACGGGACTGGGCGCTTCCACCTTCCATTCGATGTCGCCACAGCCGGCGAGGCCCTCCGCCGCCGCTTCGTCGATCGCGGGGATGAGGTTCACGCTGGCGAGGTTCGGCTCGGCCACTTCCTCGCGCGCATGGCTCAGCGTCGCCTCGGCGAGGTTGACCGCACGCTGGATGGCGCGCTCCAGCCGCGGCGCGGCGCGCTTCACGCGCGGGTCTTCGGATTCGGCGAGACCCTCGGAGACGATCTGTGCGGCGGAGAGGGAGTTCCGCAGGTCGTGGTTGATCTTGGCGACCGCCTCACCGAGTTCGGCCAGCCGCTTGCGCTGGCGAAAGGCTGCGGAGACGGTCTTCTGCATCGCCTGCAGCGCCACGTTGGCGCGGCGCATCTCGTATGCGCCCCGCGTCATCGGCTCGAACTCCGAGCCCTCCGGCGCATTGGCGAAGCGGACGATGCCCAGCGTCAGGCGCCGCATTGGCTGGATTACCAGCCGGTAGATCGCGAAATAGACCAGCGCGCCGACGATGGCGGCAATCAGCAGGGAGAGCAGCAGCAGCGTGCGGGAGAAGGCGATCAGCCCGTCCTTCAGCCCCTGCTCCTGCACGATCACTTCCATCACCTCGTCCCGCGTCAGCGATGGCGAGAGTAGGATGCGCAGGAAACGGCCCCGGGGCGCGAACATGTGATTGAACGCGCCGACAATGCCGTCCAAGAAATTCTCGGTCCGGAGATCGATGACCACGAGCTCGCCGGAGATGTCGATGGCGGGCGGCAGGATCTCGCCCCGGAAATCCTGCTCCTGCACGGCTACGGAGACGACCTGCGCGCGCTCCAGCAGCTGGCGGGACAGTTCATCGCCCACCCGCCCGTCTGGGGCCGCCTCGACGGCCAGGGCGGCGATCTGGGCGGCCTGCCCCCGCTCCTCCAGCCAGTTGTTGCGGAAAGAGCCGGCCAGGACCGGATAGGCCAGCGCCACGGCAATTAGGACAAATACGCCCGTGGAGATGAGGAGGCGGCCCCGAAGGCCAGACAAAAAGCGTCCTTTTTCGCCTTCCGGCGCACTGGCCGGGGCGGCATCTCCCTCCGGATGATCGATCTCGCTCAGCTGGTGGTCCCCTGGGCGTTACCGGTTCGCGCGGCCTTGCCGTCTTTTCATGTGGTTGTACGGCCTAGCAGTCACAATCCCGTCGCCGGAAGGCGACTTCATGCGACAGTCCGGTCGCGCTTGACTTGCCCGGATCGACCATGTAGTTCCCCCGCCTCCTAAAGGAATAAGGGGCAGTGACCCGTGTCCACCAAACGGACTTTCCAGCCGAGCAACCTGAAGCGCAAGCGGCGCCACGGGTTCCGCGCGCGCATGGCGACCAAGAACGGCCAGAAAATCC
>CAIKXW010000403.1 GCA_903831485.1 uncultured Alphaproteobacteria bacterium
GGCGCCCACCATGTAGAGGCCGGCTATCTCTTCGCTGACATTGTGTGGCCTGAACCAGGCGCTCTGGAAAAGGCGTGGCTCCAGCGAGAAGGCGCTGCCATTGAGCGATAGCAGACGATCGCGAAAGTCCTGAGGCGTGAGCATGCGGGAAGTCACGATGCTTTCGCCGAGTCCGGGTAGCAGCGTCTCCTCGAGGCGCGCCTGAATCATCGCGCGACACCGTTCCCCCTCCTCGCCCCAATCGGTACCACTGCCCAGGTGAGGTACAGGCGCAAGGACATAGAAGGCGTCGCAACCAGCCGGGGCTAGCGACGGATCGTTTGCGGTTGGCCTATGCAGATAGAGACTGAGGTCTCTCGCAAGGATCTTGCGATAGAAGATGTCTCGCAGAAGCCCTTCATAGCGGGGACCGAGCACCATCGTGTGGTGATAGACATCATCGAACCTGCGGTTGGTGCCGAAGTACCAGACCAGAAGGCTCATCGAGAAGCGCTTGCCGGCAAACTTCCGGTCGGTCCAGCGGCGCCGCTTGTGCTCCGAAAGCAGCTGCGTGTAGGTCCAGCCAGCATCGGCGTTCGAAACCACGACATCACCGGCGATGTGCTCCCCTGAAGCGAGCCGCACGCCGGTCGCACGGCGGGAGGAGACGGTAATCTGGGCGACTTCGGCATTCAGCCGCAGCGCACCGCCCTGCCCCTCGATCAGCCGGACAAGGCCATCGACGAGCGCGCCAGTGCCGCCCATGGCGTAGTGCACGCCATGCGTACGCTCCAGATGTCCCACAAGGCTGTAATAGGCTGTGGTGGACAGCGGATTGCCGCCGATCAGAAGTGGGTGGAAACTGAAAGCGATCCGGAGCTTCTCGTTTCGAAAATAGCGCGACACGTGGCTGAAGACTGAGCGGTAGCCGCCAAGCCGGATGAGATCTGGCGCGCTTTTCAACAAGGTCCCGATACGGTGAAATGGCTGATCGGCGAGCTTCTCGAAAGCTGTTTCGTAGATCTTCTTGCTGTCACGCAGAAAACGTTCAAAGCCCGCAACGTCGCCAGGATCGAAGCGGGCAACCTCTTCGCGCATTGCCGCATGATCACTGCTGGCGCTGAAGACGGTGCCGTCATCGAAGCGAATTTTATAAAACGGGTCAATTCGGCGAAGATCGATGTCGTCTGCCATTCGTCTGCCGCACAGCGCCCAGAGCTCTTCGAGAAGGTAGGGCGCGGTGATGATGGTTGGGCCAGCATCGAAGGTGAACCCGTCCTGCCGATACACGTAGGCGCGGCCGCCAGGGGCATCGAGGCGCTCCAGCACGGTGACGCGATATCCCCTGGCCCCCAGCCTCACGGCCGCAGCGAGGCCACCAAAGCCGCTGCCGATGACGATGGCGTGCCGTCGGTCATCGCGATCGGGCTGGGCGGCAGACTGAGCAGGGTCGAGTGTCAACATGGGGTGACACTAAGATCGTCCTGCGCACTCCTGCAAGGCGATTGTCTTGCTACACGTGATGCAGCGCGGCGAGGATCATGTCCACGACAACAGCGGGGGCTTCCTCGTGGGCGAGGTGGCCCAGCCCCGGCGCCAGCACAATCCGCGCGTGCTTAGCCAGCCGCGCAACGCTGTCAGCTGCGGTCGGCGGCACGGCGCGATCCCTGGCGCCGACGATGAGCGTCAAAGAGGACGTAAGCCTCGGCAGGTCACGTCGCAGCGTCTCAAGATCCCAGTGCGCCATCAGGGCTACAGTTGCCTTGAGATGGTCGCGGCTGCGGAACAGCCGCTCGTAGAAATCGAGCCCGCGCTTATCAAGCGTCGAACCTGTGCTGCGCATCAGGTCGCTGATCGCGTTGCGCTGCTCTGCGCGATAGGCGAACAGGCCAAGCGAGAACGGGTTGTAGAACAGTGTTCGCGCGAGCAAGGGCGCGAGGGGGCCAAGCGGTCCGGGGAAGGGAAGCAGCGCAGCGTTGATCCCCACGATCGCAGCAGGGGAACACACGCGGTCGAGCGCCATCCGGACAGCGATGGCCGCGCCAGCGGAGTGTCCGACAAGCGCGGTAGGCGAAACATCGAGCGTCTTAAGAAGCTCGCCAACGGCCCGCGCCACATTCGGGAGCGTGAAGTCGTTATTGCTGCGCGGCGTCGCGGTGAAGCCATGTCCCGGCAAGTCCAGAGCCACAACCTGATGGGTTCGCGCAAGCAGCGGCGCCACATCGCGCCAGGAATGCGTGGCGGCGCCTGTTCCATGCAACAGGACAAGCGGCGGTCCCGCTCCCATGACCTGAACGTGCCAGCGCAGGCCGCGAACGTCGACAAAGCGGCTTGCCTCACGGTTGGGCCAGTCTCGGCCCTGAACATTCCAGTCGAGCGCGCGTGTCATCGCCGTGAGGGAGCGTTGGCCCGCACAACGGCGGCGACTGCTCCGCTGTCCACGAAGGGCAGCTGCGCGTAAGCGGCGCCCATCGCGACGGCCAGGTCTTCCGCCCCCGGACGCGAACGGGGAGATGTGTCGATGAAGACCGTCGGAAGCGCCGTGGCGCGAAGGGCCCGGGCGGCATCACGCGCATCCTGTTCGGCGCGTGGCCGGCCGGGCTCGCCATCGCGACCGACATTGCCGCGGCCGTCTGTGAGGAACACGATCAGCGGTGTGCGCCCCTTGGCGCGTTCAGCCTGGCCCAGAAGCGACGCCACATCGATCGCGGTGGCCAGCGGCGTTGCGCCGCCACCGGGCAGGTCCGCCAAGGACCGCTTCGCCCGTGAAAGTGAGCGCGTCGGCGGCAGCAGAAGTTCTGCGGCCTTGTCGCGGAACACGATCAGGGCGACGCGTGCGCGCGTGACGTAGGCTTCGGCCAGCAGGTTCTCGACGGCGCCCTTGGCTTCGGCGAGGCGCTGCGCGGCTGTCGACCCGGAGGCATCGACCACGAAGATTGTCGTCGACTCAAGCCGTTGCACGAAGCGGCGGATGCGAAAGTCGTTCTTGCGCACCAGCACGCGGGCCTTGCTCGAGGCGGCTTCCCGGCGGCGCAGCTTCTGCCATGGCGCGGCGGCGCGAAGCGTCGCGACGAGGTCGAGCCTGTCGCCTGTGCGAAGCGTTCCGGAGCGGGCGCCGAGCGGCCGGCCCCGGCGTGCAGATTTCGCGGCGGCTCCTGCCCCACCTGAGCGCGCGACGGCGCGACGCTCGGCGCGCACGTCGAGGAACTGCGAGAGGAATTCGGGCGGCAGGGCGGATTGCACAGCGGCCACGACGCGGTCTGCCGCTTCATCTGCCGTTGGCTGTTCAGGCGGCGCGCCCTCCTCGCCGGCATCATCAGGAGGCGGCGGCGCTTGCTCGGGCGGCGCTTCTGCCGGTACGAACATTGCCCGGGGCGCGAGCACCAGGCGCGCTGCGAGTTCGAGATCGTCCTGCGTGACCGCTGGTCGTCCTGCGACGGCAGCAGCAGCTCGCGCAGCCCTGAGCGTGAACAACGCCGCGCGCGTCGAGGAGACCCCGAAAGCGGACGCAGCCGAGCAGATCGTCTCGATCAGCTGATCGTCGCACGCCCTCATCCGCGCAAGTGCAGCACGGGCGGCGGCAATACCTTCGCACGTTGGCACGGGAAGCAAGCGTGGCCGAAGGCTGCTGACATCAAGATGAAAGGCGACGCGTTCCGCCAGCACATCCGGCGCGCGTTCATCAGGCTCGACGCCCTCTTCGAGCGCAACCAGAATGAAACCAACGTGGTCAGTATCGGCGTCGATGACCGCGGCGATTCGTGCGCCGGTCGCCGCTGAGCATCGCTCAGCCATGGACAGTATGACCGCGCCGCCAGCGCTTTCGCTCAGGAGTCCGCGGCTGGCGACCGGGCGGCCGGCGGCCAGCGTTGCGGAGAGATCGAGCCCACCCAGGAGACGCTCGTCGTCGATGTGAGATGGCGCGCGGCGCATGGGGGCGTCTGCCGGGAGCATTGACCTCAGCGTATCCAGCCACGCGTCGCGCGCGGGACCGGGAAAGCCGCGGATGATTGCGCCGCCTAGTCCCGAAGGATCGACAGCAAGCAGTGCAGCAGCGGCCATGGCGTCGGCCCATGGATCGAACTGCGCTGGCGCGCCCGCGATCACGGCGCGAAGATTTCGCCCAGCGCACGCTCAATACGCGACGCCGAGCCTACATCGTCCAGCGGGTTGCGACGCAGCCGGTGCTGCAGAGACATCACGGCAATCTCACGCAGGTGAGTTGTCGAAACGGACTTGGCGCCTTCAAGAGCGGCAAGCGCGCGGGCTGCGCGGATTAGTGTCAGCTCACCGCGCAGGCCGTCCGAGCCGATCTTCATGCAGAGCGTGGCCGCGCACTCGACCACCTCGTCGGGCAGCGCAAGATTGCTGTGCAAAGCGCGCGCTTTCACAATTCGATCGCGTACCTGCGCGTCTTTCTTCGTCCACGCTGCGGCAAAGGTTTCGGGGTCGCGATCAAACGCATCGCGTTGGCGAACAACGGCGACGCGATCAGCGAGGACGGTAGGCGTCTTCACGTCGACCGAAAGACCGAAGCGGTCGAGGAGCTGGGGGCGGAGTTCGCCTTCTTCCGGGTTGCCCGTTCCGATGAGCACGAAGCGCGCCGGATGGCGAACGCTCAGGCCTTCGCGTTCGACGACGTTCTCTCCAGACGCGGCCACGTCCAGCAGCAGATCGACCAGATGGTCTTCGAGAAGGTTCACTTCGTCGATGTACAGGAAGCCGCGGTGCGCCTTGGCCAGCAAGCCTGGCTCGAAGCGTTTCTCGCCGCGGGTCAGCGCCTGTTCCAGGTCCAGCGCGCCGACGACACGGTCTTCGGTGGCGCCGAGCGGCAGGTCCGCGACGGGAGTCGGACGCAGCTCGGTCTTAACGGCGCCCTTGGTGGTGCGCGAGGGGCAATCCGGCGTGCAGCGGCCCGCGTCTGCCTCCGGATCGCAATGGTAGGGGCAGTCCTTCACCGAACGCATGGGCGGCAGCAGGGCTGCGAGAGCGCGCACGGCCGTCGACTTGCCGGTGCCGCGATCGCCGAACACCATCACGCCGCCGATGCCGGGATCGACGGCTGCGATCAGCAGGGCCCGCTTCATCGCGTCCTGACCAACGATCGCCGAAAAGGGGAAAACTGTACGCATCAGAATCTGACCGTGCGCAAGGATGGCGTCTGCCGCAAGAGGGTCAAGCGCACCCGCGTGCAGACTTTTCCACCGTCACTTGCTCAACACGCTCTTCTTGACCCCGCGCAGGAAGCGCCAGACCAGATAGAGCACGACCGGCACGGACAGCGCAGTTGCAACTGTGGGATCCAGCCAGGGCGCGGCGACCGCGACGCCATCGAAGGCCACCTTCAGAAGCGACAGCGCGTAGTAGGAGACCGCGACAATTGACAGGCCTTCGACGGTCTCCTGCAGGCGGAGCTGGACGCGCGAGCGGCTGTCCATGGACGCCAGAAGGTTGACGTTAACCATCTCGGACGCGACCTCGACGCGCGTGTTGAGGATCTGCACGGTGCGGGCGATCCGCTCGATGGCGCCCTGCTGGCGTTCAGCCACGGAGACGCACGTCCGCATGGCGGGCGCGAGCCGGCGCTCCATGAACTCGCCAAGGGTGGGCCGGCCATCGATTGCCTGCTCGTTCCAGCTTGCGATGCGGGCGCCGACGAGGCCGTAATAGGCGCGCGAGGCGGCGACGCGGAAGTTTGTCTGGCCCGCAAGCCGCTCGGCCTGCCCGGCGAGAGCGGCGAGCTTGTTGACGAGGGTGCGGTCCGATTCGACGCCGTTCTCGTTGACCACCTGGGCGGCGGCCGCATCGATCTCGCCCTCGAGGTCTGTCAGCGCAGCGGTTGCCTGGAGCGCCAGTGGGTAGGTCAGCAGCGCCAGCAGGCGGTAGGTTTCCACCTCAAACAGCTGCTGAAGCGTGCGCCCCACGAGAGCTTCGCCCGAGCCGCCGTCGACGAGGACGAACCGGGTGAAGGAATCCGGGCCGGCGCGGAAATCGGAGAAGACCTGGATCGCGCCCGATGCGATCCGGGCCGCGACCAGCTCGTCAGGCGCAAAAGGAAAATGCGATGGCCGGGCAGCGACGATCGCAGCATGGGCGGCAACGAGAATCTCGCCTGGCATCTCGGAGAGCCAGTCCCGCGGCACGACGTCGAGCGCCGTGACGCCGAAGTTGGCGACGTCTGGTTCGACGCCGGGGCGAAAGACCGTCCAGGTGGACGCTTCAGTGTGCCGCTCCCAGCGCAGCGACCACGATCCAGCGTCAAGCAGGCACCATCTCGCGCCGACGCCCGGCTCGGGGGCTGCAAACTTGCGGCAGAGCGCGGCCATGTGAAGGCGATCGCCCTCCGACCCCGCTTCTCCCGACAAGGAGACGATCCGCGTCGCAAGCGCCGGCGCCGCCAGCGGCGTCGATGGTCGCGCGTGCGCCTCGGCGAGGAGACGGTCGCGGTCCTTGTGGAATTTCAACTGAAGATCCGGTGACGTCATTGGCCCGCGCGTTCATCCCCTGACGGCAATGCGGGCACGACGATGACATGGGCCGACTGCATCGTCGAGGCGGGCTTTTGCAGACAATTGCTGGTTCAACCAACTGGCAGCTGATCCGTCTGTCGGAGAGCTTCCCAAAGGGCAATGCCCGCAGACATTGCGACATTCAGCGATCGGGCTCCGCTGACCAAGGGAATTGCGACGCGTGAGTCGGCGACGGCGTGGACGTCGTCCGGGACGCCGGCCGATTCCCTGCCGAAGAGAAGGGTATCACCGCGCTTGAAGGCATGAGCTTCGAGGCGGACGCTGCCGCGAGTCGTGAAAAGGATCAGCCGTGCTCCTGAGGCCAACTGCGAGTCGCGAAATGCGGACCAGCCTGAATGACGGGAAATCGCGACGTTTTCCGCATAGTCCATCGCGGTGCGCCGCAAAGCGCGATCGGTCAGCGGGAAGCCGCACGGCTCGATAATGTCGACTGCGACTCCAAGGCACGCCGCCAGGCGGAGATTTGCCCCAAGATTCTGGGGGATGTCAGGTTGAAAGAGTGCGAGGCGCAATTTAGACGGTTCCGTCACGGATGGGGCTTTCTTGCGACACCACGCCACGTCGGGGTCTGACCCTGCCGCGGTGATAAGGCATCCAAAGCTCCGGATAGCATGGGAGACTCGTGTGTCGGAACACGGATCCAAGGCCGCAACAGCAGACTCTGCTCACACTGGAGAAACCCGCAGGGATTTCATCCACATCGCAGCAGGCGTAGCCGCAGCCGGCGGCGTCGCGATGGTTGCATGGCCCTTCGTGCAACAACTCGGGCCCGCAGGCGACACCAAGGCCGCATCGGCCGCGGAAGTCGACCTCTCGAAAGTGCCGGAAGGCAGCGAGATCCGGGTTGGCATTGGCGGCCTGCCCTTCTTCGTACGTCACCGCACGGCGGCGGAGGTTGCACGCGCCAAGGCCGATGACACGGCCAGCATGCGCGATCCGGCGACCGACGAGTCACGCCTCGTGAAGATGGCGGACGGTTCCTACAATGCGGCATTCCTCATCACGTCGGGCACCTGCACGCACCTCGGCTGCGTGCCGGTCGGTCCTGCGCAGGGGTCTGTCGGCGAGTTCGGCGGCTGGTACTGCCCATGCCACGGCTCGCACTACGATACGTCGGGACGTATCCGCAAAGGTCCGGCGCCAAAGAATCTGGCGATCCCGGAGTATGCGTACATCTCGCCGACAATGATCAAGATTTCGCTGTAGTCGAAGGCAGGGGCTCATGAGCGGACCGTCGATCTACGAACCCAAGACCGGCTTCGAGAAGTGGCTCGATACTCGTCTTCCTATCATCCGCTTCGGCGCGGACCTGATGGATTTCCCGACACCGAAGAACCTGAACTACTGGTGGACTTTCGGGGGCATCCTCGCGGTCTGCCTCGTGGTGCAGATCGTCACCGGCATCGTCCTCGCGATGCATTATGTGGCTACGACACAGGGCGCGTTCGCCTCGGTCGAGCGCATCATGCGCGATGTCGACTATGGCTGGCTGATCCGGAACATCCACGCCAACGGCGCATCGATGTTCTTCCTCGCCGTCTACATCCACATGTTTCGCGGGCTCTACTACGGCTCATACAAACAGCCGCGCGAAGTGATCTGGATCCTCGGCGTGGTGATCTACCTGCTGATGATGGCGACCGCGTTCATGGGCTATGTGCTGCCCTGGGGTCAGATGTCGTTCCACGGCTCCGCCGTCATCACGAACCTGATCGGCGCGATCCCGCTGGTCGGCGACACTGTCAAAACATACCTGATGGGCGGCCCGGCGATCGGCGACCCAACGCTGAACCGGTTCTTCTCGCTGCACTACCTGCTGCCGTTCGTGATTGCGGGCATCGTGGTCCTGCACATCTGGGCGCTGCACGTACCGGGCAATAACAATCCGACCGGCGTGTCCGTGAAGGACGTCAAGAAGGACACGGTTCCGTTCCACCCGTACTACACGGTGAAGGACGGCTTCGCGATCCTGCTGTTCCTGCTGGTGTTCGCATACTTCGTGTTCTTCGCGCCGAACGCTCTCGGCCATGCCGACAACTCGATCGAGGCGAACCCGCTGGTGACACCGGCGCACATCGTGCCGGAATGGTACCTGCTGCCGTTCTACGCGATCCTGCGCGCCATCACATTCGACATCGGCCCGATCGAAGCCAAGCTGCTCGGCGTGTTCGCGATGTTCGGCTCGATCCTGATCCTGTTCGTCGTGCCCTGGCTGGACAC
>CAIKXW010000404.1 GCA_903831485.1 uncultured Alphaproteobacteria bacterium
CTTGTGCGGCGTGCGCTGGAGGCGACGCGGGCCGAGTGTGAGAGCGGCGAGGTAATCGCCTCCCTCGCGCCGACGGAGGTAACGCCGGCCAACGTGAGCGCGGTTCCGCGCGGGCTATGGAGACAGCTCGGCTTCGAGGTGATGGACGTACAGGTCACGTGGCAGTGCTGCGTCACGCCACAGCCCCCTGAGCCGACATGCTCCCCGTACAGTGCGACAATCTATGCGGGCGGTGACAACGCGCGCGACGCGGCGATCGTTGACGTGACCAACCGTATGCTGGCTAAGCGCGCGGGCATACCCTTCTTGACCTTGGAGGACCTACATCACCAGGTCTGCCAGGAGGGCAACGTGTTGCTGTTGATCGACTGCGGGCCACGACTGGCCGCAACTGCGTCTCTCATCGTCACCGATGATAACTGCTACGTCGAGACCCTCGTCGTGGACCGGCCCTTCTGGGGGCGAGGGACGTCAGACGCCCTCGGGCGGGCACTGACGCGACTTGCGCACGAGCGTGGGTGTCGAACGCTCAATGCGTTGGCCGCCAAGACCAACACGGGCATCCAGTCCCTGGCGCGTCGGTTCGGCTGGGAACCTGTCTGCGAGACGACGCGCCTTCGGCGCTGTTGGCCCTAGCGCAGGGTCGTGTGAGTCCATTAAAAGTGATCGGGAGACCCAGATGAACGGTCAGACATGGCTTCGTGGCGGCGCCTGCGCCCTCGGACTCGCGGCGCTCGTTGGGTGCTCCAGTGTGCCGCAGCAGGACTTCTCTTCGTGGGCTGTTACATACAACGAGACCGTCGAGCAGGCACAAAACCGCACTATCCTGCTCAACATCCTACGTGCCAGCAGGAACATGCCGCTCTATTTCAGCGGCACCCAGGTGGTGCGCGGTAGCGGCACAACGAACGTGAGTGGCGGCATCGGTGGGTCGATATCCAACACGACGGCGAGCCAGCCCCTCGCGTCAAGCTCCTTGTCCTTGACCTCCGGCCTGACGCCGAGCCTGAACGTGTCGGTGGACCGGAATTTCAACTTCGATGTCGCCATCGCCGACACGGCAGAGTTCCAGCAGGCGTTGCTGATGCCGATGAAGGAAGACGTCATGCACTACTACACGCAGCAGGGGCTGCCCCCGGAGATGCTGCTCCACCTGCTCGTGCAGAAGTTCCGCATCACGGTCGACGGAACCCCTGAGGTCTACGAGAACAACCCAATGAGCCCGACCTACCCTGAGTTCGTCGCCATGGTCGAGAAGCTTCTGGACTATGGCCTGACGACGCAGGTCAATGACGACTTCTCCCCGGTGGGTCCGGTCTATCGGCAGCCCGACCTGCGAGGCATCGCCGAGATCGTGAAGGCAGGCGGCTTCATCCTCCCAGCACAGGGCGGCTTCCAGGTGGCGATACGGCAGCCGGTCGCGACCTTCTGCTTCGACCCATCGGTGCCCGGCAACGTCCAGCGCCTGCCCGCGACCGTGATGTGCCGCAGGCCGGACCTGGTAAACGAGATGCAGCCGCTTGCGCGCCGGAGGGTGGAGTTCGAGAACGCCTCCCTCTACGTCCAGCTCCGCTCCACTCGCGAGGTGTTCGACTACCTCGGCACCCTGCTCGTGCAGGCGGAGGCTGACCCCAGGGCTCAGCCGCTCAGGCTAACCAGCAAGGCGGCGCTCGCCTACCTGAAGAACCACAACTGCACCTCCGCGGGCTCTCAATGCGGCGAGCTGTTTCGCCTGCACCGCAATACCGCCGCCAAGGATGCAGTGACGATCAACTTCGGCGGGACAGCGTACAGCCTGACGCCAAGCGACGGTAGCCTGTCGTCCACCGTGCTCTCTGTGCTTGTGCAGACGCTGAACCTTAACAAGTCGGTCAACTCGCTGCCCCTGATCAGCACGACCGTCGTCCGGTAGTTCTCCCGGGCAGGGCCACGTGATGCCAGATAGAGGAGGAGGCAGTGGTGGTCGTTCAGCTCTGGCTACAGATGATGGCGATATTGTTCGCCAACCCGGCGGCGGTATTGGCATATACCGTCGCCGCCGCGCTCGCCGCCTACTCCGCCCGCGGTAGCCTCGTCGTGTTTGCGACGTTTCTGGGGCTCGGCGTCGTCCTCACGCCACTGGTGAGTCTGCTGTTGATCTGGGTCACGCGACCCTGGCGACGCTCTGTGGCTAAATGACCACACCGCAGCACGGCTTCGTCGCCAGGGCGCTGGCGCGACACCAGTTCGTCCGCTTCATCCTGGACGAGGGTGGCAACCCGTTTGGCGGGCTCATCCTGTCGGCTGCGATCCTCTCGGGGTCCGCAAGCGCGTTGGTGCTCGCGTCACTGAACGGAGCCTCGAACGCCCTTGCCACCGGCAAGCCAAGCCTTCTGATGGCGGCAGCCTTCGGTGCCTCGCTTGTGGTCTACGTTGGCGCGACGCAGTATCTCCTTCGCGCGAGCGGGCGGGAGATCGAGCGCTCCACCCACAAGCTGCGGTGCCGGCTGGTCGACAAGCTATGCAACGCAAGCTTCCGCTCGGTCGAGGAGATCGGAGGGAGCAAGCTGTACGCGGCCATCGGTGGCGAGGTGCAGACGATCTGTCGGGCCGCGACCAGCATCGTCCTTCTGCTTCAGTCGGTGATCCTGCTCTTCTTCTCCTCAGTGTACTTGGCCTACATCTCTGTCACGGCCTTCTTCCTGCTGCTGGGCTTCGTGGTCGTGGTAGGCAGCATCTACAACAGCCATGCGCGACAGCTTCGCGTGGTGCTGTTCGAGGCGATGCAGGGCGAGAACCGGCTCCTTGAGTTCCTGGTGCACTTCCTCAACGGTTTCCGGGAGATACGCATGAACGCGGGGCGTGCGGGCGAGATCACTAGCGACTTTAAGTCTGCCTCGCTGCGCAGCTACGAGGACAAGGCGAATGCCTTCGCTGCGATTGCGACGGACAACGTATTCGCCCAGGCCTCGATGTTCCTCCTGATCGCCTGCGTCGTGTTCCTGCTGCCGCAGTTCTCAGCAGGCGTCATGCCGGAGCTGCCCATGATCGCGACGGTGCTGCTGTTCATGTTCGGGCCAATTGCTTCGGTGATGACGTCTGAGTCGACGTTCGCGGCCGCGAACGCGGCGGCGAAGAGCTTGGCTGAGACAGAGCAGCTGCTCGAGGCCGACATCAGCGTGAGGGAGCGCTCGGCCATCGAGGTGAGCGCGTTCCAAGGCCTCGTACTTCAGGACATCGTCTATTGCCGCCTGGACAAGGCGGGATCCGAGAGCTTCAGGGTCGGGCCGGTCAGCCTTGAGGTGCGCCCCGGGGAGATCGTCTTCATCACGGGTGGCAATGGGTCAGGCAAGTCGACCCTGCTGAACGTGCTGGTGGGTCTCTACCCTCGTGACTCCGGTGAGATCCTGGTCGCTGGAAGGGCTCTGACCAACGCGGAGATCTGGCGATGGCAGGCTCAGGTGTCGGCCGTCTTTTACAGCTTTCACCTATTCGAGAAGCCTTACGGGCTGCGCGGGCGCTCTATGGAAGACGTCCTGGATCTGATTGATGAGCTGGAGCTGGACCGCGACGTGCTTACCACGGACGGCTACTTCAGGAGCCTGGCGCTGTCGTCGGGTCAGCGCAAGCGGCTCGCCCTGATCACCGCCATCCTGGAGGATAGGCCGGTCCTGGTACTGGACGAGTGGGCAGCGGACCAGGACCCCTACTTCAAGCGTAAGTTCTACAGGGAGATTCTGCCCATGCTCAAGCGGCGCGGCAAGACCATCATTGCCATCACGCATGACGACGCCTACTTCGACGTGGCCGACAGGGTAATGAAGATGGAGAGCGGACAGATGGTCGAACTGGCGGCCAGGTAGGCGCAGCAGAATGGTGAACTGGCTCAAGAGGTACTCGCCCTACCTGACGCTCGGTCTGCTTTCGCTGGCGGTGCTTGCGATCGCCCTCTGGCCGGCCGCGGTGCACTTCGTCCCCGCGGGGCACGCCAGCGTGCAGTGGCGGCGGTTCCAAGGCGGTACAGAGCTGGTGAACCACCCGGGGGAGGGCGTTGTGCTGACCTACCCTTGGG
This sequence comes from uncultured Alphaproteobacteria bacterium, assembly GCA_903831485.1. The sequence continues at coordinate 4,052 of CAIKXW010000404.1, forward strand.
ATCAGCTGTCGATCTACGACGTCCGCGTCCAGCTCAGGCATAGCAGCATCGACGTGTTGATGCAGGACGGACTGACGATCACGGTCGACATGTCGGTCCGATTCCACCTGGACCCCCATAAGCTTGGCTACCTGCAGCGCTTCGTGGGACCTGACTACTTCGAGAAGCTGATTCAGCCCGCGATGGCAGCAGAGGCACGCAATATTTTGGCCCTCTACACGGCAGATAACGTATACTCCGCCAACCGCCGGAAGCTCCAGGCCCAGATTGAGGAACAGTTAGACAAGGCGGTGCGGCTGAACTTAACGACGGACCGCAACGACGCAGTGAACATCATCTACATCAACGAGGTCCTGTTTCTGTCAATTAGGTTGCCCGTCACGATTGCGGACGCGATCGAGCGCAAGAATGTAGAGCGGCAGAGGGTTGAACTGCTGGAGTTTGCAATTCAGGCTGAGGACCAGGAGCGCAAGCGCAAGA
>CAIKXW010000405.1 GCA_903831485.1 uncultured Alphaproteobacteria bacterium
CCGGGCTTCATCTTCTCGACCTCGACATGCCCGGTGCTGGCCGCCGGCGCGCTGACCTCGATCCGCAAGCTGCGTTCCGACTACGGCCGGGACCTGCGCAAGGTTCATCAGGAAAAGGCGGAGCTTCTGCGTCAGAAGCTGATCGCCGCGAAGCTACCGGTGATGATGGCCGACACGCACATCGTGCCGCTGCTGGTCGGCGATCCGGAGCGCTGCAAGGCCTTGTCCGACACACTGCTGTTCGACTTCGGCATCTACGTGCAGCCGATCAACTACCCGACCGTGCCCAAGGGTACGGAGCGCCTGCGCTTCACCCCGTCGCCGCAGCACACTGAAGCGATGATGGACGAACTTGTCTCGGCGCTGCTCGCGATCTGGAAGCAGCTCGGTCTCGACCAGCGCGCAGCGTAATCGGCGAGACCTACGCCTTGTCTTCCTGCAGGCCGAACAGCGCAGTCATCAGGCTTGATGTCATCGCGACCATGCCCATCTGCGCCTGCATCAGCACGTCGGCGTTCGTCACCGGCGGCGGCTCCGCGCCGAACGCGGCCGGCGCAACCTTGCCGGCGTCCGCATCTGCGATCGTCGCGCCGGTAAGCTTCAGATAGAGCTGCGCCACGGTGAGGTTTGCGCCATCCTTGCCACGGAACACATTCCGGTTGGCCAGCGCCGCACTCGGAAACATGTCGGCCGCATCGCCAGCCTTGTTGGCGCGCGCCGCCTGCACCAGCCGCCCCGCATCCGACGGCCCCATGAAGTGCGCCGTGTAGAGCTCGGCCGACGTCGCCGGCCGCCCCAGCTTCTTCTCGAGGATCCTGGCGTTCTCGCCCGCCAACTCACCGGCCATGACCGACGACAGCTTCGCATCCTTCCGCAGCGCCAGCAGCTCGGACCGCGACTGCCCCTCGACGCCGACACCGTGCTTCGCGCCATAGCGCTCCAGCATGCTCATCCAGGTCGCATCGGTGAACTGGAACAGCCCCGTCGCGGAGGAAGTGCCCGCCTTCGCATTGGGGTCGAAATTGCTCTCCCGCTGCGCCGTCTTCACGAGATAGTCGAACCCTGCGCCAGTCGAGCGCGCAGCCGTCTTAAGCGCCGCCATGACTTCGGCGCGCTGGATGGCCTGAGGGGATGCGCCGATGGAATCGGTCAAGGGCAGGGTCCTGATAGTTCAGCCCCCACCACGCCGACTTATGGTTAGCGAGGGGTTAACGCGCGTGTTTCAGTCCCACACCCAGCGGTGGACCGTGTGGCCCTTCCACCCGATCTTCTTCAGCACGGCGCCGAGATAGAGATCGACATACAGGTCGTTCGCATCGCCATGCCCATCGAGCGCCCGGCCAGCAGGGATCAGCTCATCCCGCTTGCGCTCCGCCCAGGTCGCCTTGGCGCGCATCACACGTTCTTCGAGACCCATCGTCTGCGGCCGCAGGCCGAGCAGCTGGAAATAGCTCTCGAAGATCCGGTCCGGCAGCGTCTCGGGCTCGGCCAGGAATTTGTCCGTCGCTGCAACCAGCGCATCGCTCGGCGGCGCATCAAACAGCGCATGGACAAGCCGCGCCTGATAGCAGGACCAGCGTGACGTCTTCCACGCGGTTTCGTCGCCAAATTCGATCGGCGCGCGACGGTCGACTAGAAACATCGCCGCATGTATCAGCAGCGTCTCGAAACTGCTCTTGGACAGCTTATGCTGCCGCACGACCTCGGTGAGCTTCTGATAGGCCCGCGCCGCGCACTCGAAGTCCTCTCGCGGATCAATCCCGCGCCGCCAGTGCAGCAGCCCCAGATCGACATACGCCTCGGCTGTGACCCTGCAGTTCTGCGCCGCCCATTCGTAATTGCTGTGGGCCAGAAGATCGGTGATCACATCCGGCCCGCGCGCGATCAGGGCCTCAGCTTCCGCCACGCGGCTTTCGTATTGTTCGAGCCCGCCCACACTGCCTCGCGAGTCAGCTAGCAATCCCACCTACAACTCGATGATCTTCACGCCCTTCGGGCTCGCCGCCAAGGCCAGTTTCCCGGACTTGAGCTTCAGCGCCTTGTCCCCGAACAGCTCCCGCCGCCAGCCCTTCAGCGCCGCGATATCCGGCTCCTTCTCGCGCGCCAGCGCCTCGACATCTGCCGCATTCGCGATCAGCCGCGTCGCCACGCCGGCGTCATCCGACACCTGCTTCAGCAACACTTTCAGCAATTCCACCATCGCTCCCGGTGGCGGCCCGGAGCGCTCCGGCTCGTCCACCTTCGGGGCATACGCATCGGGTTCATCCAGCGCCTGGTTGATCGCCTGCAGCAGCCCCGCGCCGTGCCGCGATTTTCCGAACCCCTGCTGCACCGCGCGCATGCGCTCCAGCGCCTCCAGCGTCCGCGGCTTCTGCTGCGCGATTTCCTGGATCGCATCGTCCTTGAGAATCCGTCCCCGCGGCTTGTCCGTCTCCTGCGCCACGCGCTCGCGCCACGACGCCACATTGGCCAGCACCGCGAGATAGTCGTTGCGATACTTCCGGATTTTCAGCCGCTTCCACGCCGTAGCTGGATCGAACTGGTAGATCTCCGGGTCGAGGAGCGCTGCATGCTCGTCCTCGATCCATTCCATGCGGTTCTGCTTCTCCAGCTTGCCGCGCAGGATCTTGTAGATCTCGCGCAGATAGAGAACATCGCCGCGCGCGTAGGTCAGCTGCTTCTCGGTCAGCGGCCGCCGTACCCAGTCGGTGAACTGCGAGGACTTGTCGACCGTCCCGCGCACCACTTTCGAGACGAGGTTCTCGTACGAAATCGAATCCCCAAGCCCGCACGCCATCGCCGCGATCTGCGTGTCGAACACTGGCCCCGGCACATGCCCGATCAACCGCGAGAAGATTTCGAGATCCTGACGCGCCGCGTGAAAGACCTTGGTCCGCGACGGGTCCGCCAGCAGCTTGTTCAGCGGCGCGAGGTCGACGCCCTTTGCCAGCGGATCGACCAGCACGTCATAGTCCGACGACGCCACCTGGATCAGGCACACCTGCGGCCAATAGGTCGTCTCGCGGTGAAACTCGGTGTCGACGGCCAGGAAATCATCGCCCGAAAGCCGCTCGCACGCCTCTTGCAGCGCCGCCGTGTCGGTGATCAGGCGGATTTCGCCAGCCTCAGCGTCCTTCAAATCCGTGATCTCCCGGATTGGGCCCAGCCCAGAACAGAATCAGACTAAGGGCGGATATTGACAATCTTGACGGCGACATGCGCTTGTCCGCCCGTTCTATCAAGCCAAATCCCCCGGATTCTGCGGGAAAAGCAGGAGTTTTGCCCCGATGCATGCCTACAGGACGCATACCTGCGGCCAGCTGCGCGCGGAGCATGTCGGGAATACCGTCAAGCTGTCCGGCTGGGTCCACCGCAAAC
>CAIKXW010000406.1 GCA_903831485.1 uncultured Alphaproteobacteria bacterium
AGACATCTGGAGAAGCCTAGTCCGCATCCCGCCTTGAAATGCCGTCCGGCGCGCGGCGGACGCGGCGCATGGCGCGGCGGACGGCGATGCTGACGCGTTGCATCTGACGGCTGCGGCGCGGCGGCGCCGGGGCGAGGCGGCGGACTTCGGTGGTGCCGCGCGCAGCAAGCAGTTCGGCGCGGCGCACGATGTCGGGCTGGTTGAGGTCTTCCGGCGTTGCAAACAGCCGCCACGATAGCGAGCCGCGCCGCGCCACGCCCGACACCTGCCGCGCGATCAGCGGCGAGAACAGCAGCACGGTGGCCATCGGCAGGTTCTGCAATAGGAAGCTCGGCGAGATCGCGAACGACGCGGTCAGCAGGCAGGCGCCGAAGATCATGTGCTGGCGGTAGTGGCGCAGCAGGTCAGCCCACGCAAAGCCGTTGCGGTCGCGCACCTGCGGACGCCAACCGCCATCGACGCCCATCAGCGTCGAGAGGATCGAGCCGGCATGGTTCAGCATCAGGATCGGCGCCATGAGCGCGGTGAGGCCAAGGTCGCACAAGACGGCCAGCAGGTAGCGCGGCGAGCGGCTCCAGCCCGGCAGCTTGCCTGCCAGCCACAATATGACGGACAGCCATTTCGGCGACGTCAGCAGGATCGCCGAGATCAGCAGCAGCCGCAGGCCGGCCCCGGGATCGTTCGGCGGGATGCTCGCAATCGTCTCGGTGTCGAAGAACTTGGCGTTGAGCGCGATCAGCACGCCCACCACCACAAGGCTGAGCCAGAGCAGGCCCGAGACATAGTTCATCAGGCCGGCCGTGATGTGCACCTTGGAGAGCCAGTCGAAGCCCTTGGCGAACAGGATCTGGATCTGCTGGATATTGCCCTGCGCCCAGCGGCGGTCGCGCGCAGCGAGGTCGACGATGGTGGGCGGGGCTTCCTCGTAGGAGCCGACGATGTCGCCGGCGATTTCAACGCGCCATCCGGCGCGGCGGAGCAGAGCGGCTTCAACGAAATCGTGGCTGAGGATCTTGCCGCCGAGTGGTTCGCGTCCGGGAAGATCGGGCAGGGCGGCGTGGGCGGCGAACGGCGCGATGCGGATGATGGCGTTGTGGCCCCAGAAGTTGCCTGCGCCGCCGGACCACCAGGTGAGGCCGGTGCCGAAGAGGTCGCCATGAACGCGCAGGGCCAGTTGCTGCGCGCGCGCCGAATAGGTCCGGGCGCCGACGATGGCGAACACGGTCTGGATCAGCGCTGTGCGCGGCCGCGCATCCATGCGGCGCACAAGTTCAAGGGTTGCTTCCGGCGACAGCAGGCTGTCTGCGTCGAGCTCGATCATGTAGTTGTAGCGCGCGCCCCAGCGCTGGACGAAATCGTTGATGTTGCCCTGTTTCTTCTGGGTGTTCTCGCGGCGGCGGCGATACCAGAACGGCTCCGTCGAGCGGCGGCGCATCAGGTCCTGCATCGCCGCTTCCTCGATCTCGACGAGGGCGGGATCCATGGTGTCGGACAGGAAGAAGATCTCGAAGTCCTTGTGCGCCTCGAGGTCCTTCAGGCTGTCCCACATCGCCTCTGCGGCGGCGATCACCTTGGAGGGCTTCTCCTGGTAGAGGGCGATGATGATGGCGGTCCTGGAATTCTGCGTTGGCAGTTCGGCGCTGGGCGGTGGGGCGCGGGGCGAGGTCAGCAGGACGAGCGTGCCGGCGACGGCCGTGTACGCGGCGATGCCAAGATAGGCGAAGTTGACAGCGAAAAGGGCGACCGCGAGCCATTCGAGATAGTTGAGACCGCCGGCGGCAAACCCGGACAGCATCGCCTCGGCTGCAAAGAATGTCGTCGTCAGCGAGCAGGCGAGAATGACCAGGAAGCGCCATTTGCCATCGCTTTCGGGCGCTGGCTTGCTGCGGCGGGTGACAAGCGGCTGTGCCGGCATTTCCAGCCGCTGCTCAGGCGGCCGGCGCGCGAACCCCGCGTCGGAGGCGACGTATCCTGTCCTGACCGTGCCGGTCGAACTGGCGTTGTGGACCGGTGTATGGGCGACGCCCTGCGGCGACCGCCCCTCGATCTTTACTGACTGCACGCGCAGCACCCCTTGAGACAGTCGCTACCACGTCCGGCGTGCCGTACCGGACCCTTCGCTCCCCAGCGGTTCGGCGCACGCCTTCCTTGTAGGAAATCCGCACAACCGGTGCGCGCTATAACACGCAATTGATGCAAATGGGCCACCCCCCGGCGCTGTAATCGAGAAAACGCCGTAGAATTAATCACTTGACTCTTGTCGCACCTGCGACTCGCCTGGGGAGAGTGCAGCAACCGATTGATTTCATTGGCGCGGTTAGGGTGAATCCGGTCGGATGCCGGAGGTGGACGCATCGCCGCGGTCGAGGATCAGCCGCTCGATGAAGAACTCCATCATGCGGGTCTGGTCCATCCCGGTGTGCCCGCGATCCGGGCCGACCTGCACCTCGAAGCTTTTGCCCGCGGCCTGCAAAGCCCGTATCAGCTGCAGGGAATTCTTCGGATGAACATTGTCGTCCGAGGTCCCGAAATAGACCATCAGGTCGCCCTTCAGCCCGTCGACATAGGTCATCACCGCCGACCGGTCATAGGCCGCCGGGGATTGCTCGGGCAGGCCTAGATAGCGTTCTGAATAGGCCGTGTCGTAGAGCCGATAGTCCGTGACCGGAGAACTTGCGGCCGCGGCGTGCACGAGGTCCGGATACCGCATCAGCATCAGCGCCGCGACGCTGCCGCCATAGGACGTGCCGTAGACGCCGATGCGGGTGGCGTCGACATAGGAGCGCTCGGTCGCTGCGCGTATGCCCGCCGCGAAGTCGTCGATCTCGACAATGCCGAGCTGCTGGTAGGACTGGTCCAGCACCTTGCGTCCGCGCCCGGCATTCGTCCGCGCATCAAGGCGCAGGATGATGAAGCCATACTCGGCGAGAGGGTTTGCCGTGGCGAATGTCTCGTTCAGCCCGTTCGAGCCCGGCCCGCCATAGACGTTGAGCAGCACCGGATACTTCTTCGACGGATCGAAATTCGACGGGAACTGCATCATGCCGTGCAGCCGCGTCTGGCCATCAGCGGCGATGAAGGTGAACTGCGCCGCCTTCTCCAGCCCCAGCGCGTCGAACTGCGACAGGTCGCTGGACGCCACAGTCGCCAGCGGCTTGCCGTCGAGATCGCGCAGCCGGGTTATCGGCGGCGTGTCGTGCGCCTGTTCGACATCGATGAAATGCTTGCCGTCCGGCGCCAGCTCCACCCTGTGGTTCAGCCGCGGATGGGTGAGCCGCACGTCGTTGCGGCCGTCCAGCGTCACGCGGTGCAGCTGTATCTTCATCGGCGTATCGCCCGAGCGCGCCGTGTACCAGAGCAGCCCCGCCGCCTCGTCGACCTTCACCACGTCCACCGCGTCGAACCGGTTGCGCGTCAGCGTTGTCAGCAGCTTGCCCGAAAGGTCGTAGAGATAGAGATTGCGGAAGTCGTTGCGCTCCGACGTCCAGATGAAGCGATTACCGTCCTCGAGGAAGCGCGGCGCGCCGCCCTGCGCCCATGACGCCGGCCGGCTTTCGCGCACGACGGACTGGCACGCGCCGGTCGCCGGATCACAGGCCGCGATATCGTAATGCTTCTGCAGCCGGTCCGCGCGCCGCACCAGGATCGCCGCGCCGTCCTTCGTCCACTGAGCGTTCCAGATATAGTGACCGATGACATTGTTGGAGAAGGGCAGGCCCTCGCGCACGTCCATGCGGCGCGTCTGGCCTGTTGCGAAATCGAAGACCATCAGGTCCGC
>CAIKXW010000407.1 GCA_903831485.1 uncultured Alphaproteobacteria bacterium
CCGTTCCAGCCCGCACTCGGAACTCAAGGACAATACCACCTGGGACCTTGTCCGCGACATGGAAACGCTTCGGGCGCATCTCGCCGTCAAGAAGTGGGTGGTGTTCGGCGGTTCGTGGGGATCGACGCTCGCCCTCGCCTATACCGCGATGCACCGCAAGCAGGTGCTGGGTCTCATGCTACGCGGCATCTTCCTGCTGACTGAACACGAGATCAGCTGGTTCTACCAGAAAGGCGCAAGCAACCTGTTCCCCGACGCCTTCGATCGCTACCTCGCGCCAATCCCCGAGAATGAACGCGACGACCTGCTCAAGGCCTTCCATAAGCGCCTCACCGGCAAGAACGCGCAGGCGCGCGCCGAAGCCGCCGCCGCGTGGGCGCGCTGGGAAGGCGAGACGCTGTCGATCCAGGGGCCGAAGCAACGCCCTCCCCGTTTCGACGAGGCGGATTTCCTCGACGCCTTTGCACGCATCGAGTGCCACTACTTCGTAAACAAGGGCTTCTTCGAGAAGGATGGCTGGCTGCTGGAGCAGGCGGCGAAATTCGGCGACCTGCCCGGTGTGATCGTGCACGGCCGCTACGACGTCGTGACGCCGCTCGATTCAGCCTGGAAACTGCACAAGGTCTGGCCGAAGTCGCAGCTGAAGATCGTGCCCGACGCGGGGCATTCCTCGCTGGAGCCGGGTATCATCTCGGAGCTGGTGAAGGCGAGCGACTGGCTGGCGGAGAAGGTGGGCTAGTTCCGCCCCTGCTGGACGGCCACGCATGCCCGCTGCCGCAAATGTTTGGCCATCCGACTACATCCGGGGCAGATCAGCGCCGAAGGCGCTTCCATCAATAGGGCGTGGTCGGGATCGAGAGTCCAACAGGCCGGCCGATCCGGTTTTCATGATGCCTGAGCTTCGTGCGCAAGGCGTTGGTGGTGCGGGCGTCCGGCCTTGCGGCGGCGATCGCCGCTGTCAGACGCGCAATCTCCGCATGGTGGTAGGCCAGCTCTTTGCCGCTTGAGTCGTTCATCTGATATCCTCTGGCGGCCGAAGCTAGCACAACCAGATTCAGATGTCCGCGCGATCAAAGCGGTCTGCAGGATCAATCCGTCGCCGTAAGCGCGCTATCGATCACCATTCCAGCGCCTGCCGCATCCAGCTTCTCACGGATGCCGAGCACCAGGATCACGCCGATCGCGATCGGGATGACCCAGCGCACCAGCACGCTCCAGACGCGGAAGAAAGGCATGCCGAACTCGGCCTGCATCATCTTCTTCTCGATTACCCAGCCGGCGAAAATCGCCATCAGCAGGCCGCCTATGGGCATCAACAGCGACGACGCCACGAAGTCGACGAAGCCGATGTATTCGCGGCTGTAGACATAGCCCGCGCCGATCACGAACACAGCAAAGCCCACGCCCATGGCCGCGCCCCAGCGCGTGACGCCGGTACGCTCGTCAAGCCAGGAGACCGCCACCTCAAGCAGCGAGATCGACGAGGCGAGAGCTGCGAACAGCGCGAGCAGAAAGAATGCGCCGCCGATGATGGCCCCGAACGGCATTTGCGCGAGGCCGATCGGCAGGTTCACGAACAGCAGGCTGAACCCGGAGTTCGGCTCACTGCCAACCGCAAAGACCAGCGAGAACACCACGAAGGCTGCGACCAGTGCGACCGCTGTATCGGCCAGCGCCACGATGGCCGATGAGCGCGGCACGTCTGCATCTGTCTTGAGATAGGCGCCATAGGTGATCATCACGGCCGCGCCGACGCCGGTTGCGAAGAAGGACTGCGCCAGCGCATCGAGCAGCATGGAGAAGGAGAAATCCTCCGCCCTCACCCGCGTCAGAAACGCTGCCGCCTCGCCGAACGCGCCCTCCGCGATTCCGAAGCCGAGCAGGATCAGCAGAACGAGAATGAACACGGGCATCAGGATGGTCGACGCCCGCTCGATCCCCCGCTTCACGCCGCGTCCAACCACGACAACGGCCGCGCCTATGAAGATCGCGAGGTAGACCAGCAGCAGCGGAAGGTTCGTCCTCCCCGTCACATCCTCGAAGCGAGCAGCAGATGCCTCGATCGAACCGCCATCAAGCGCGAACACGCCCGAAATGGCGAAGGGGATGTAGGCCATGAACCAGGCCGAGACGACGCAGTAGAATGTCAGGATAAAGAACGCCGACAGCATGCCGAGCCATGCGACGCCGCCCCACCACTCGCTCTTGCCGGAGGCGCGCGCCAGCGCCTGCACGCTCTCGACCGCCGAATGACCGGACCGACGGCCGACAGCATATTCGGCGGCGAGCAGCGGGAATGCGATCAGCGCAAGACACAGGAGATAGGCGAGCACGAACGCCCCACCGCCATTCTCTCCCGTCGTGTAGGTGAAGCGCCACAGATTGCCGAGGCCGATGGACGAACCAACGGCCGCCATGACGAACCCGAACCGGGATGACCAGGTTTCGCTCTTGCGGTCGACCCGCCCGGCAATCGTCATGATGTCCCGCCCTGTTCCGCCCCAAGTCGCGCTCAAATCCGGACCCGATCGACGGGCCGGCAGGACGCCGGACCTAGAGCAGGCCGCGAAGGGTCATATCGTTCGCGCGGTTGAGGTGTACAGCCATCAACAACCCGAATCCGACCATGACCGTGACAATAGCCGTGCCCCCGTATGAGATTAGGGGCAAGGGTATGCCCACCACAGGCAGCAGGCCGATGACCATGCCGATATTGATGCCGACATA
>CAIKXW010000408.1 GCA_903831485.1 uncultured Alphaproteobacteria bacterium
CCTTCGGCCTCCTCAGGATGAGGGCTTTCGAACAGTTCGCCACGCCTAGCGCGGCGCGCGCTTGGCCAGGATGCGTTGCAGCGTGCGGCGGTGCATGTTGAGGCGGCGGGCGGTTTCCGAAACGTTGTGGTTGCAGAGTTCGTACACGCGCTGGATGTGTTCCCACCGGACGCGGTCGGCCGACATGGGGTTCTCGGGCGGTTCGGGGCGATCCGATCGGCCGGTCAGCAGCGCGTTCACCACATCGTCAATGTCGGCGGGCTTGGGCAGGTAGTCGATCGCGCCGGCCTTCACGGCGGCGACGGCGGTGGAGATGGCGCCATAGCCGGTGAGGATCACGGCGTGGCTGTCCTCGCGCACGCTGTGCAGCGCCTCGACGATTTCGAGACCAGTGCCGTCCTCGAGCCGCAGATCGACGACAGCGAAGGCGGGCGCCAGCTTCTTCAGCTGCTCGCGCGCCTCGGCGACCGAGCCCACAGGCGTCACATCGAAGCCGCGCTGGGCGAGCGCACGGGTGAGACGCGCGCGGAACGGCGCGTCATCGTCCAGAACCAGCAGCGTCTTGTCTTCGAGCGCTGCAATTCTGGGATCGGATTCAACCTGGTCTTCCAAGGGCTTGTCTCCCGGCTGGGCAGATACAGGTGGTATCACCAGCGGCAATATAGAGGGTGCGTCGAAATAGACCAATGCACGGAATTCTGTCCAGCTTCTCAAGGGCTTCGGCGGGACAAGAATGCGACCTCAGTCCTCGGCCCAGCCAGCAGGCGCCTCGATGGCGGCGCGCGGCCAGACGATGCGGATGACCGCGCCCCTGGCCGGAAACTGCCGGTTATAGGGGGTTACGCGCGCACCCGTGCGTTCCAGCAGGGTGCAGGCGATGAAAAAGCCGAGGCCCATGCCCCCGCCCCGCTGCTCGATCCGGCGCTCGGAAAAATATGGCTCGCCCAGCTTGGCCAGCACCGAAGGCGCAAATCCCGGACCGTCATCGGTGACATAGATGCGGACTTCTTCCTCCGACCAGCGGGCGTTTACCGAGACTTCCTTGGCGGCGAAGCTGGCGGCGTTCTCGATGAAGGCGCCCAGGGCGTGGATGATTTCCGGCTTGCGTATCACCTCGGGCGGGCGATCGCCGGCGCTGGCGCCGCCTGCAAGCGGCGAGCAGGAGCATTGTATGTGGATGCCGGAGCCGTTGTGCGGTTCGGCCGCTTCCTCGATCAGCGAGGGCAGCGTGGCGCGGGCCATGGCCGCGTCGGTCATGTGGCGGCGCTGGGAGATCTGTCTCAGGATCGTGCGGCAGCGTTCGGCCTGCTCGATGATGAGTTCCACGTCCTCGCGCGCAGGGTGGCCGGGCTTCACGCTGCGACCGAGTTCGCGCGCGGCAAGGTGGATCGTCGCGAGCGGCGTACCAAGCTCGTGCGCGGTGGCGGCGGCGAGCGCGCCAAGCGCAGACAGCTGCTGTTCACGCGCGAGCACAGCCTGCACGGCGTCCAGCGCGGAGACGAGATGCGACTCGTCGCGGCCGGTGCGCCAGGCGGAAACGGTGAAGAAGATCAGGCCGATCGCGACGGCGGCGAGCTGTCCTGCCTGGTAGAGCGGCGGGATGTCGAGCGGCGGGTCTGTGACCCATGGCAGGTTGAGTCCCCAGACCCACATGCCGGCGCAGCACACGAGCGCGAGCAGCGCCAACCCGCCCGCATAGGCCGGCAGCAGGCGCGAGGCGCCGACGGTGACCGGCGCGAGGATCATCAGCAGGAAGGGATTTTCGAGGCCGCCGGTCAGGCCGATAAGCACAGAGACCTGCACCGTATCGAACGCCAGCTGGCCTGCGGTTTCGGCCGGAGAGGACAGGTGCTGCGAGGGGAAGACCGCCATCAGCGCGACGTTGAGCCAGGCCGATGCGCCGACCGCAGCGAGGCAGGCTGCAAGCGGCAGGTCGAAGCCCAAACCGTACTGCACGAAGAGGACGGCAGCGGCCTGCCCCGCGATCGCCATCCAGCGCAGAGATACCAGCGTGCGCAGGCGCGTGCGCCCGAAGGCAGCCCCGACGCTGCGCAGCGCCTCGACGCGGCTGGCGGGGTCGAGCGACGCCGTGGCGGGCAGCGTGACCTGTGTTGGACTGGCGGTCGCGTCGGTCATGACGTGTGCTGGCCCATCATCGCCGGATTGTCATCAGGCCGCAGTTGGCATTCGGCAGACCTCATGCAGATATCCCCGCATGCGCAACGTGTTTTTCGCAATATCCGCCTCGCTCGCGATGTTTTCCGTGGCTGCATGCTCGCCCGCCGGCGAACAGCAGGCCGCCGGCGCCAACCCCGACTGCTTCCGGCGATCCACCGACATGGTGGGCGGGCCGTTCGAACTCATGGCGGCCGACGGGCGGACGCTGACGCAGAAGGATTTTGCGGGGCGCAAGGCGCTGGTGTTCTTCGGCTACACCTACTGCCCCGACATCTGCCCGATCACGCTCTACAATGTCGGCAAGGCGATGCAGGACGTACCGGCGGACAAGCAGCCGGCGACCATTTTCGTTTCGGTCGATCCCGCGCGCGACACGCCGGAGACCCTCGCGCAGTATATCCGCAGCAACGGCTTTCCGCAGGACATCACCGGCCTCACCGGCTCGGAGGCGCAACTGACTGCAGCGACGGACGCGTTCAAGACGTCGTTCGGGCGCGGCGATGACTCGGAGAGCGCAGGAGGCTATCTGGTGAGCCATTCCTCCATCCTCTACCTGATGGACGAGAACTGGAAGCTGCAGACATTTTTCATGCAGGATGAATCGGCCGAGGCGATTGCCAGCTGTCTCAAGGCGCTGGACTAGCTCCGTCCGCTTCCCATCCGCCGAAACCTCACGTCTTGCATGCTTCACACCTGCTCTCCCGCTGTCATTCCGGACGCGCGAAGCGCGATACGGAACCCAGGAGCGGCGCGCGCAGACACTGGGTTCTTGCTCTTGGCCTTCGCGCTCCGGCGGGAGTGACAGACTTGGGCCTCGGCAAACCACGCACGCAGCAAGCGGCGAAGCTGCATGGCCTGCGTCCGCTCAGTTCACCGCAGGCGCCGCCGGCGTGAAGCTTGCCGTGAAGCCGAGATTGTCTTTCGTCAGCGGCGTCGCCATCGCGCTCATGACGCCAAGCGGCGTCTTCGGCTTGAGCTGGATGCGCAGCGTGCCGGGTCCGGCCATGAAGGCGGA
>CAIKXW010000409.1 GCA_903831485.1 uncultured Alphaproteobacteria bacterium
CGAGCCGCGCCGGCAGACGCGCCGTCTCAGACATCACGCCGTCCACGCGCATGCGGATTACAAGCTCTGTATCGTAGGGCTCCATGTGGATGTCGGACGCGCCGATGCGCGCCGCTTCCGCCATAAGCCCATTGATGAGACGGATAACCGGCGCGTCGTCGCGCGCGTCCAGAAGGTCCGCAACCGGCGGCAGACCGTCGATCTCGCCCAGCGCGTCGGAGCGGCCCATCTCCTCCGCCGCGCCCACATCGATGCCGGATGCGCCATAGACTTCAGCAAGCTTACGCTCGAACTCGCCCGTGCTGACGGTCTCGACAACCAACCGTGCGCCGCCGAGCGCCCGACGCGCCTCCACCAACGCCATGGGATCCGCGCCTTCGCGCAGCGCCAGCCGCGCCTCTCCGTCGCCGCCGAGATCGAGCAGGCCCGCGCGCCGCGCAAACGCGTAGGGCAGGCGGCTGCGCGCAGCGCTCATCTCCCGGCGTCCGTGACAGTTGCTGGCGGCCGAGACGGTAAGGCAGGCGCTGGCGGCATGCGGCCCAGCACATCGTCAAGCATGCTTGGCGCGCCGCCATTGTTCAGGCGCTGCTGCTCGATCATGCGGTCAAGTTCCGGCTGCGTGATCGAACGCGCCGCATCGGCCGAGCCGACGATAACCGGCCGGATGAAGATCATCAGGTTGGTGTTGTCCTTCTGTGTCCGTTCGGAGGAGAAAAGCGCGCCGATCCATGGAATGTCGCCCAGAAATGGGACCTTTTCCTGCGTGACCTGTTCGTTCTGATCGAGCAGCCCGCCCAGCACGACGATCTCGCCATTGTCGACCAGCACTGACGTTTCAATTTCGCGCTTGTTGAAGACAAGCTCGCCAAACGAGGCGCTCAACGTGTCGACGCTCGACACCTCCTGCCGCAGCACAAGCGTTATCGAACCGTCGGCATTGATCTGGGGCTTGACGCGAAGCTTCACGCCGACGTCCTGCCGCTCGATAGTGCGAAACGGGTTGTTGTTGTTCGCGCTCAGCACTTCGCCCGTCGTCACCGGCACGTTCTGGCCAACCAGGAACTCCGCCTCGCGATTGTTCAGCGTCAGGATTGAGGGCGTCGAGATCAGGTTGGAATCGCCATCGCGCTTGATCGCATTGATGATCACGCCGAACAGGCCATTGCTCCCGAGATCGGACGCAAAGCCGCCAATGCCGCCGAAGGAGCCGAGCAGGCTGTCCGCCGCCGCTTCCTGCAACTCGTCGTGCAGGTCCGGGCTCACTGACAGCCCGCCAGCGCCCAGCGCCGCCGACAGCGTCAGCAGGCTCGGCGAGGCGCTCGAGAAATTCGTGGCAAAAAAGGGAATGTCTGAATCGCCATCGCCGCCGAGCAACAGCTGCACGCCGAGGTTCTTTGCAGCCCCTTCGCTGATCTCCACCACGATTGCCTGGACCAGCACTTGCTCGGCTCGCTGGTCGAGCTGGCGGATGATCGACTCGACTTCCTGCTGCACGGCAGGGTCCGCACGCACCACGATCGCGTTGGCGCCCTCGAACCGCGTGATGACCGCGCGCTGGTTTGCAGATGGAGTTGCAGGCGCGGCGTTCGCCTGTCCCGCGGCGCCAGCGGTCCGCACCTGGTCAACGACACTCTGCAGCATCTCCACCATCTGTCCGGCGTCGGCGTGCTGGAGGAAGATGACACGGGTGTCGCCCGTCGGCTTCGCCTGCTCGTCGAGCATGACCGCGACTTCCTTCAGCCGCGCCACCGTCTCGGTCGGCCCGCGCAGGACCAGCGAGTTGGATGAATCCACCGCCGTGAACGTCGCCGCCGAGAATCCCTTCTCGCCCCCGCCGCCCGACGCAGTGATGTCGCGCAGCGCCGCAGCGAGCACCGACGCGCGCGAATTCTTCAACGGAAGAATCTCGATGCGATCCGTGTCCCGGTCCAGTTCCGCCACCAGTCCCGAAAGCCGCCGTACATTGTCGGCGAAGTCCGTGATCACAATAGTGTTGGACGACGGCGCCGCGCCCACCCGGCCGCCACGACCGACCAGCGGCTGCAGCACGCCCACCAGCGACGCCGCGTCCCGCGTCTTCAGCCGGATCACCTGGGTGACGAACCGCTCGCCCGTCGTGCCTGAAGGCTGCTGCGCGGCCTGTTCGTCGGGCGCGATCCGCCATGCGCCCGATGAGGTCGGGATCGCGACATAGCCATGCGCACGCAGGGTGGCGAGGAACACTTCCATCATGTCGTCGCGATCCATCGGCGCGCCGCCCGCGATGGTCACATTGCCTTGCACGGCGGGGTCGATGACAAAGGTGTTGCCGGTGGCCTTGGCGACATCCTGGATGAAGGCGCGGATGTCCGCGTTCTGCACGTTGAGCGACTGCGTCGTCCCCTGCGCCAGACTCTCAGTCCCCACCCCGGCAATGCCAAGAGCGAGGCACGCCGCCACGATACGCGATAACGCCATTACTGAATTCCAAGCCGTGCCGTATGAATCTGTCCATCACGCTCGAAGCGGATATCGACAGGTCGTCCTGATGCAATCTGCGCGCGATAGGCCGACAGGTCGGCGGACGCTGCATCTGCGCCATTGATGCTGATGACGAGATCGCCTGGCCGTAATCCGGCCGCCGCAAGCGCGCCGCCCGACTCTTGTGGCATCACTTCGAACCCAGCCCTGCCATTGCGATTCACTGGCTGCAGCGGCAGCGCGGTGAAGGCCGTAGCAGGGAGGGGCGAGGCCGCGCGCGCCGCAGCCTGATAGTCCGCCGGCAGGCTTGTCGCCATCTGGGTCACAGCGCCGGCGCCCGCTCCGGGGAACGCCACGCGCATCCGTTGCCCGCCGACGTCGATCTCGACATGCTCCGACGCAACTGCCGCCAGGACGACGCCCGGCGTTATTTCTTCGCCAACGGCGAATGCGCCCTGTGCTCCACCGGACGGCGACAGGATCGCAGTTCCTTCGCCGGCGCCCGTGGTGCGCGTCGCGTGCAGTGTGAATCCCGTCGCGTCGCCGACGGCGGATGCCGACATCGTGCGACCGCTCGTGAACGGATCGGACAAGCCCGACAGTCTTGCCAGGATTTCAGGCTCGACACGATCCGGCGCTACGCCATCCGGGCCGCCAGGAGCCATCGCGCCGTGCGGCACGATCACGGTCCATGCAAGCGCCGCAAGCGACACGCCGAACGTTGAAATTGCAGCGAGTTCACAGGTGGCGGCAACACCACCACGCAATGCCTGCGCGAACCCTTTGCCTGCGGCCATCACCATCAGCCCCGCGCGTTTGCCCGCGTCTTCAATGTGTCA
>CAIKXW010000410.1 GCA_903831485.1 uncultured Alphaproteobacteria bacterium
GGCGCGCTGGCGGACTCCATCCAAGGCGACCGCTGGTCCTCCCTGACCTATCTCTACTCGCCGCATTGGTATGCGGCTTCCGGCGACCGCTCATTCGGAGCCGATTGGCCGACGCGAGAAAAGACCGGGGCCGATGATGCCGAAGGCCGCAAACTTTGGTGCGCCGGCATCGAGCATGCCATCCGCCAAGTCCTCGCGGAGGTGCCCGGAGCCAACGTCGACTCGCTCTATTTCGACAGCTACGCCGCGAACGACCGGCTCGACCTCCTGACCGAACGACAGCTCAAAGGCCTGACGAGGACCAAGGCCGAGGACCTTGAGAAGGTCCTCTCATTGCGCAATCCGCCCGACGCCGGCCTGTGGGCCTCGCTGTTCGGTTGAACTTACCCTCACCATGAGCGTTCCTCCTGAATCTGGGGAGACACCGCCACGCCGCCGCATCGGCGAAGTCTTCGGCAGCATGCCGCACCCACACATCCCCGGGATGAACATCTCCGTGAGCGTGGTCGACGTGACCCGCCTGCGGGCAGAACAAGGCGATGCGGAAGCTCAGTTCCAGCTCGCGGTCATCTACCAGAATGGCCGCCTTGTGCCGCAGGACCAGACGCAGGCCCGGGAATGGCTGCTCAAGGCCGCTGAGCAGGGCCACGTGAAGGCCATGTTCAACCTCGGCGTCACCTATGGCGACGGGCTCGGCGTGCCCGTGGATGACGCGGAGGCGTTCAAGTGGTATCAGGCCGCCGCGAACGAGGGGGACCCTAGGGCTCACTTCAACCTCGGGATCTTCTATATCGCGGGACGCGGGACGCCCATCGACGGCCCCAAGGCCAATGAGCACTGGTTCGAGGCCGCCCTCCGCGGCATGCCCCTGGCGCAGGCCCGCCTGGCCATATCCTTCGCTCGTGGTGATGGCGGTAAAGTCGACCATCAGCTCGCGTTCGTCTGGGCTTATGTCGCGAAAGACAAGGACGCCAACGCCCGGATCATCCTGGATGCCGTGACCCAGGCTATCTCCGCCGAGGAAGTGGCCGCGCTGGAGCGGGAGGCCCATGGCGTCATGCAGGAGATGAAGTCCATCGACCCCAACGACAAGCGACGCTTCAGCCAAGGCATCTAGGTCTGCCTGTGCCTGACCTGATCAAATGCATCATCAGCTCAGCGATCGGTAAATGGCTAACGCGAGGATGGCGAGGATGGCAAGATAGGCGAGGATAGCGGGCCACGAAACTAAAGCCCTCCTCATCCTCTCGACCGACTTGACGCGGAGGACCTGCAGGATGATCGATTCCTTCTTACTGTTATATGCCCGCTCAACTTCTCTGGGGAAAAGCTCGGAAGGCTCCAGGCCTAAGTCCTCCGCGATATGGTCCCGAAGGAACGAAACTCCACGAGACTTCTCGCGGCTCTGGCCGATCACGACCCATCGCAGGCATCTTTCTTTCTCGGTCTCGCCGTCCGGCAAAGGATGAAGCCCCTCGCCCATCAAGCACGCCTTGGCGTCGATTTCCGCCGGCGTGATCTGCGCAAAGGCGGCGCATGAGCGCGCCCTCCGCTCCACATGGTCGAAATAACAATCTACACAGA
>CAIKXW010000411.1 GCA_903831485.1 uncultured Alphaproteobacteria bacterium
GTTCGCAGGCGAGGCGCGTAACCGCGTCGGCACGGAGCTTGGCCTCACGCAGCCCGATCAGTTCGCCTGCTGCTGGATCGTCGACTTCCCCTTCTACGAATGGAACGAGGATGAAAAGCGCGTCGACTTCGCGCACAACCCGTTCTCCATGCCGCAAGGCGGCCTCGACGCGCTCAACAGCGACGCCGATCCGCTGAGCCTCAAGGCGTTCCAGTACGACATGGTCTGCAACGGCTACGAGATCGCGTCCGGCTCCATCCGTAACGCGAGCCCCGAGACGATGGTCCGCGCCTTCGAGATCACCGGCCTCACCAAGGCCGATGTCGAAACGCAGTTCGGCGGCATGTACCGCGCCTTCCAGTTCGGCGCCCCGCCGCACGGCGGCATGGCTGCCGGCGTCGATCGCATCGTCATGCTCGTCTGCGGCGTCCAGAACCTCCGCGAGATCACACTCTTCCCGATGAACCAGCAGGCGCAGGATCTCCTGATGGGCGCCCCGAGCGACGCGACGCTGAAACAGCTCCGCGAACTCGGCATCCGCATCCACGAGAAGCCGAAGGCGTAGCCGGTAGTCGTTTTCCTCCGGACGCATTGGCACAAACTCCACAACCGCGTTCCCCGCGAAGGCGGGCATTCGGCCCTGCGCGCAGCGCAGGCTCGCGCCCACAGAAGCCCGCTGACGCGTGCTGACCAGACCCCCCGCCCTGATCCTGAACTCCTCGAAGGAGGCGGGGGGACGGGTTGAGAGAGCCGCACTCGATCCAATCCGAAATCGAAACGGCGCCGAGTTTGGGGAAAAACGCTTGTCCGAGTTTGGGGGGAGCTGAAATCGGAACTCCAACCTTCTCAACCACTTCCGCCAAACATTTGGCGGAACACTGGCATGGAATCGGCGGGGGTATTTGCGGCCGTATAATCGGCCGCATGAAGCGTGGAAGCATCCCCTTGTGGCTCCTGCCCGACCTGCCGGCTCTGATCGGCATCGCGTGGCGCTTCTGGCCGTTGATGATCATGGTGATCAGCAGCGGTTGCAGAGCAATTCGCGGAAAGCCGATCGACCGCAGTATGTACGAAGCCGTTATGCACATGCTCCCCATCGCGGAAGCAAAACTCCACGACGCCCTCTGCCGCCAAGCCTGGCGCGCGCTCGGCTGGAACGTGCGCGAGGTCAGGCTCGAAATCCTTCCGCCGATCACCAACTGGTCCGACGTCGCCAAACGCTCGAGGTCTATCGCGCCCAGATGATGGACCTGCGCGAAGCCTCGTCGCGACTCACCTGCGGTCTTCGCGACATCTACCGCATCCACACACGCATCGATGCGAACGCCGTGGCTGCGGCCCATGGTTCGACGGGCGCGCGTAGCGCAGCGACGCATGAGGCGGTGGGTGTCTCGACGCGCCTCAACGCCGGAGCCCGCTTAGCCCTTATGGCGAGCAGCGACCGAAGGGAACGCCTGTCGAACCACGAGGGCGTGCTCACTTACGCCCGCGGCCCGCCCGGATTCCCCATCAACCGAAAACCAGACCACCCTTACCTCAGCGCACCCGCGTGTCTGAGAACGCCCCCGCGCGCCCGCAACGAAAAAGGCCGCCCCGATCCGGAGCGGCCTCTTCAATTCAAGCTCACAACCCGATCAGGTCGCCGCGCCGCCCGGAGTGGGCTCGGCCATCGGATCCTGCGCGTGTTTAACGGCGCCTTCGAAGATCGCGTTCGGCTCGATCGCCAGCGAGGCGTGGAAGATGTCACCGCGCACTTTGGCGCCCGAGCACA
>CAIKXW010000412.1 GCA_903831485.1 uncultured Alphaproteobacteria bacterium
CTCTACAGGCGGGCGTCTTGACGACTGGGGCGGAGACATAACGTATACCCCCTCGTAATTGCGGAAGCGGCTGCGTGGGCCTTTTCGCGCCCGAAAAGGCCCCAGGGACCTGTAGATGACCGACACCTCGACTGAGCGGCCGGCAGACGGCCAGCCGGCCGCCACGGCTGAGGCTGCGGCCGAGGCCAAGCCGGGCCTCAAGAAGAAGCTGTTCCATGAGTTCCGCGAGACGGCGATGACGATCGCCATCTTCGTGCCGTTCTGGCTGGTGTTCTCCACCTTCGTCTACGAGCTGCGGTCGATCCCGTCGGAATCGATGGTGCCGGCGCTGCAGGTCGGCGACCGGGTGGCGGTGGCTAAGTTCGCCTATGGCTACAACCGCAACTCGATCCCGTTCGGGCTTGGCCTGATGGTGATCGGCGATGACGGGAAGAATCCGGAAGAGCGCTGGTTCGGCTCGACGCCGAAGCGCGGCGACGTGATCGTGTTCCAGCATCCGTTCGACACCAACAAGGTGATGATCAAGCGCCTGATCGGCCTGCCGGGGGACTCTGTCGAGGTGAAGGGCGGGCGGCTGTTCCTGAACGACGCGGAGGTGTCCCGCGAACGCGTGCGGACGACCACCTATGTGCCCGACGACAATATGAGCATCGCGACGGCCACGGAGTATCGCGAGACAATTCCGACCGGCGAGGGCGAGAACACGAAGACCTATCTGATCCACGAATTCTCGGACTCGATGGCGCTGGATGAAACGCCCCGCTTCACGGTGCCTGCCGGGCATGTTTTCATGATGGGCGACAATCGCGACAACTCCGAAGACAGCCGCGCGCCATCGGGCCATCGCAGGCTTGCGACGCAGTTCCCGGAAGCCTGGCCGCTGAGGGGCGCGAGCCTCTCGGAAGACCGGAGCAATGACGCGGTCGGCTATGTGCCGATGGACTATCTGATCGGCCGCGCCGAGACCGTGCTGTTCACCCTCCACGGCTGCAAGCAGGCGCCGGGCGCGGAATGCCCTGAAGGGCGGCTCTGGAAGGGGCTGTAGGCGCCGATCCGCCAATCGATAAAATTCGACCGATCCGCTAGCGCCGGAATTAAGCGTCAACGCGTTAGAAAGCCCCGCTGCGAGGGGATCGCGAGCGCGGGTTGGGTTGATGCAGGTTTCCCTTAGGCATCCTTCTGAATTGACCGGAGCTGATGTCGGCGCGTGGCGAGCGCTGTGCGTGGCGGATGCAAGGCTGGACAATCCATTTCTGACGCCGGAGTTTGCGCAGGCCGTCGGGCGCGTGCGTGCGGATGCGCGTGTGCTGCTCGTGCGCGATGCCGCGGAATGTGTGCGGCTTGTCCTGCCGATGCAGGTTGCGGCGTCGGGTCTTGCTCGGCCGCTTGGCGCGCCGATGTGCGATGTGAACGGGCCAATCGGCGCGGTAGACGATCGGGTGCTGCTGCCGCAGGCGCTGGGGCGGGCCGGCGTTGCGGCCTACACATTCAGCGGGTGGTCTGGCGCGGCAGGCCTGAGCGGCGTGAAGGTGCGTGCGCGCGAAGGATCAGCGGTGGCCGACCTGCGTGGCGGGTTCGACGCGTGGCTGGAGGCGCAGCGCGAGCTGCATCCGAAACACTTCAAGAAGATGCGCCGCCTTGCACGGCAGGGAGAAAAGGATTTTGGCGCGGAAGCGGTGACGTTCGGTGAAGCGATGCCGGCAGACCTGGCCACGCTGATCGCCTGGAAGCGCGAGCAGTTCGCGCGCACGCGTCGGCACGACGTGCTCAGTGCACGCTGGACGCGCGCGCTTCTGGAGGAATGCGCATCGGCGTCGGGCGAGGGCCTGGGCGGCGTGATGGCGATCCTCCGCTATGGCGGAAAGATCGCGGCGGCTGAGTTCGGGCTGCGCAGCGGCGCGACGGTGCATGGCTGGATCGCCGGGTATGATCCTGCGTTCGCCTCGTGCTCGCCGGGGCTGGTCCTGCAGGAGCGTTTGCTGGAGCGCGCGGCGGCTTCTGGCGTTCGGACGGTTGTTCTCGGCACGGGCGAGGACCACTACAAGAAGCACTATGCGTCGTTCTATGCGCCCGTCGACGACGGCGTGGTGACGGCGGCAGGGCTGGCTGGCGGGCCGCGGGCGATGGCGGCGGGGCTTCTGCACGCGATGGAGCAGGGGCGATTCGGCGCCGCCTCGCGGCTGGCAGGGCGGACGCGGCGGCGGCTGGACGTCATACTGGCGGTCGAGACCAGCACGGGCGGGCAGCTGCGCGGGGTGCGGCGGGCGCTGGGGGAGGATCCGGCGATTGGCCGCATGCGGACTGCCCTGAAGGCTGCCCTGCGGGTAGCGCCGTTCTGAAACCAGGGCGGTTTTCCGGGAGTTCCCGGGCTTCGCTACACAAGCCAGTTGGTTTTCTGGCGCGAGGCGCTAAAGCCCTTGCGCATGGACGCAGTCGTCAAACCTGTTGACCGGCCATCTGACCGGCCCGCCAAGGCCGCGCCTCCCGGGCGCATCATCGTCGTGCGCCATGGACGCCCGCAGGTGATTCCCAAGGAAGGCCCGCCCATGGGCTGGAAGGATTACAAGGCGTGGTGGGCGAAGTACGAGCTCAGTTCCCTCAAGGAGGGGCAGCGGTGCCCCGAGGCGCTGCTGAGCCAGATCAGCGATGACGCGATCATCATGTCGAGCGCGCGACGGCGGGCGATCGAGACGGCGGGCCAGCTCGGGCGCGGGCGCGATGTAAAGCACGATGCAATGTTCAACGAGGCGCCGTTGCCTGCGCCGAAGCTCGGCATCTTTCCGATGCGGCCGAAGAACTGGAACAAGATTGCACGCCTGCTCTGGATGCTGGGGCATAGCGGCGGCGAGGAACATGTCAGCGACGCCAAGCGCCGCGCGGCGAAGGCGGCCGAGGTGCTGGTGCAGGCAGCACAGGAAAGCGGCGGGCGCGATGTGGTGCTTGCCGCGCACGGCTGGTTCAACCGCATGTTGCGGCCGCAGTTGAAGAAGCGCGGCTGGGCGAACGTCCACGACGGCGGCGACAAATACTGGTCGTTCAGGATTTATCAGAAGCGGTAGGCAGGGTTGCAGCTCCAGCGCGCGCGCTTGCCTCATGGCTCGATGCGCCTATGGTGCACAACATTCTGGAGGCGGGCATGGCGAAGGCAGAGGCCGGACCTGATATTGCAACCATGAGCTTCGAGGACGCGTTGCGCGAACTCGAGCAGATCGTGCACAGGCTGGAAGCTGGCGATGTGCCGCTGGATGACTCGATCCGCATCTATGAGCGCGGCGCTGCGTTGAAGGCGTATTGCGACAAGCGGCTGAAAGAGGCGGAGCTGAAGATCGAGAAGGTCAAGGTCGCCGCGGACGGCGCAAAGGGACTGGAACCCGCTGATGATCTTTAGTCATCGATCGGCAGTGGCAAGATTCAGGGTGATCAAGTGATCTACACGATCAACCCGGCATTCGAGCAGCGGCTCAACGAGGTGGCGGACCGCATCACGGTCGCGCTTGACCAGCTGATCCCGCCTGCGTCGGGGCCGGAAGCTCAGCTGATGCGCGCGATGCGGCATGGCGCGCTGAGCAAGGGCAAGCGCCTCCGTCCGTTCATCACCATCGAAGTCGGCCGCATGTTCGGCGCGCAGGAGAAGGCGCTGCTGCGCGGTGCGGCTGCGGTCGAGTGCATGCACGCCTACTCGCTGATCCATGACGACCTGCCGTGCATGGACGACGACGATTACCGCCGCGGCCAGCCGACGGTGCACAAGGCTTTCGACGAGGCCACAGCCGTGCTGGCGGGCGACGCGCTGCAGGCGCTGGCATTCGAGATCATGATTTCGCCGGAGACGCATCGCGACGCCTCCATGCGGTGCAAGCTGGTGGAGCGGCTGGCGCTGGCGTCGGGTGCGCGCGGCATGGTCGGCGGGCAGATGATCGACATGCACCCGATGGCCGATGGCGAGGAACCGCTGCAGGTGCTCACACGGATGCAGCGACTGAAAACCGGGGCGCTGATCACGCTGGCCGGTGAGGTCGGGGCGCTGCTGGGCGGCGCGACCGAGGCCGAGCGGCATGCCATTTCAGGCTATACAAACGACCTGGGGCTGGCTTTTCAGATTGTGGACGACCTGTTAGATGTGGAGGGGGATCCTTCGATCCTTGGCAAGGCGACTTCCAAGGACCTCGACGCGGGGAAAATGAACTTTGTGTCCTTGCTGGGGGTCGAAGGGGCCCAGGACAGGGTGCTCTATCTCGCCGCCCAGGCGAAACAACATCTGGCGTCCTTCGGGTCGAGGGCGACATCTCTCCTTCACACGGTCGACTTTGTACTCAACCGCCGCCATTAATGATCCCGAATGCGCGGACAGGGATATGGCATGACCACAGCGACCCCATTGCTCGACCAGATCCAGTCGCCTGCCGACCTTAAAGGGCGGAACAAGGCCGAGCTTCGCCAGATCGCTGACGAGTTGCGCGCCGAGACGATCAGCGCGGTATCGGTGACCGGGGGGCATCTCGGGGCTGGTCTGGGCGTTGTCGAGCTGACCGTCGCCATCCATGCCGTGTTCGACACGCCGGCGGACAGGCTCGTGTGGGACGTTGGCCACCAGGCTTATCCGCACAAGATCCTGACCGGGCGCCGCTCGCGCATCCGCACGCTTCGCCAGGGCGGCGGCCTGTCCGGCTTCACCAAGCGCGACGAGAGCGAATACGATCCGTTCGGTGCGGCCCATGCGGGCACGTCGGTTTCAGCAGCCGCCGGCTTCGCCGTGGCGCGCGACCTGCTCGATCGCGACAACCGTGTGATCGCGGTTGTCGGCGACGGCGCGATGAGCGCAGGCATGATCTACGAGGCGATGAACAATGCCGGCGCGATGCATGCCCCGCTGATCGTCATCCTCAACGACAACGACATGTCGATCGCCCCGCCGGTCGGCGCGGTCAGCCATTACCTGTCGCGCACGGTGTCGTCCAAGGGCTACCGCAAGGTGCGCAAGCTCGCCAAGCGGGTGACGCGGAAGATCGGCATCGAGGGCATCGTGAAGAAGGCGGAGCATTCGATCCGCAACTTCAACATGGGCGGCGACATGTTCGACGCACTGGGCTTCTATTATATCGGCCCGATCGACGGGCATGACATGGATGCGCTGGTCGACGTGCTGGAGAATGCACGCGACATGCAGAACGGGCCGGTGCTGGTCCATGTCGTCACGCAGAAGGGCAAGGGGTATGACCCTGCCGAGAATGCCGACGACAAGTATCATGGCGTCTCCAAGTTCAACGTGGTGACGGGCGAGCAGGCCAAGGCGAAAGCCGGGCCGCCGAGCTACACGAAAGTCTTCGCGAAGGAGATGGTCCGCCTGGCGGAGAAGGATCCGCTGGTGGTCGGCATCACCGCGGCGATGCCGTCGGGCACCGGCCTCGACCTGTTCGGCGAGAAGTTTCCGGAACGCTGCTTCGACGTTGGCATCGCCGAACAGCACGCAGTGACATTTGCCGCGGGTCTTGCCGCTGAGGGCATGAAGCCGTTTGCGGCGATCTATTCGACCTTCCTGCAGCGCGGCTATGACAGCGTCGTGCACGACGTGGCGATCCAGAAGCTGCCGGTGCGGTTTGCGCTCGATCGTGCGGGCCTTGTCGGCGCCGATGGCGCGACGCACGCGGGTACGTTCGATATCGGATTCCTTGGCGCGCTGCCGGGCATGGTGCTGATGGCGGCGGCCGACGAGGTCGAGCTGCAGCGCATGGTGGCGACGGCGCACGCGATCGACGATCGCCCGAGCGCATTCCGCTATCCACGCGGCGAGGGCATTGGCCTGCAGATGCTCGACGATCCGCAGCCGCTGGAGATCGGCAAGGGCCGCATCGTCAAGCAGGGCACAGCGGTTGCGATCCTCTCCTATGGCGCGCGGATGCAGGAATGCCTGCGTGCGGCGGACATGCTGGACAAGCAGGGGCTGTCGACGACAGTTGCCGACGCGCGGTTCGCCAAGCCGCTCGACGAGGCGCTGATCGCGCAGCTTGCCAAGAACCACGAAGTGCTGATCACGATCGAGGAGGGCGCACGGGGCGGCTTCGGCGCATTTGTGCTGCATTCGCTGGCCGAGCGCGGCCTGCTCGACAAGGGGCTCCGCATCCGCACGCTGACGCTGCCCGACGTGTTCCAGGACCATGACAGCCCGGAGAAGATGTACGAGTTTGCGGGGCTGGATGCGCGCTCCATCGCGGCGAGCGCGATCAAGGCGCTGGGGCGTGGCGATGAGCGGGCGCTGAAGCTGATCGTGGGGTAGGGCTCAGTCGCCCCCGCCTGCAGTCTCGCTGATCACGCTCTCCACCTTGCGGCGAACGTCCGGGCCGGCGAGGTATTCGCCGATATCTTCCAGCATCTGATTGCCGGGTGCGAATTCCACCACATAGGCGACGACGTCGACTGTCGCGCGCGGGTCGTAGGACTTTACGCCGGGCACGGGCATCCAGCCTGATTGCAGCGCCGTCAGCGCCGCGTCCTTGTAGTCGCCTGCGCGCGCCCCAGGGAGGCGGATGCCGCCGACCGCG
The DNA here is from genome assembly GCA_903831485.1 of uncultured Alphaproteobacteria bacterium. The sequence goes on from CAIKXW010000412.1 coordinate 6,540, forward strand.
AATTTTGCGGCGAGTTCGGGGGCGCCGGCGTCAGGCCCCTGGGCGTTCGCAACGGTGCGCGTCGTGGCGAGCCCGTAGTTCACGATCAGCGCGAGGTCACGCGTCGGTGCTGCGCCGATAGACTGGAAGCGGTTGATGTAAAGGCGGTCCAGCTTCAGCCGGAAGTAAGGCGGGGAGATCGCGGGGTTCCAGAAGGCCGGCGCGCCGGTGTCGGCTGTGTCGCCGTTCGACGCTGTCAGGGCGCCGCCGCCGATGTCGCCTGATGTCTCGATGTAGCCGATCGCGAACAGATCGGGCGTCCGCGTGAGCTTGAGCCGCGTCCACATCTCGCGGAGATCCGGCGGGAGTGTCTCTGCAAGCGCCTGCGGTTCGGGACCGTAGCCATTGCGGACGATGTACATGCAGCGCATGGCCGGATTGATCGACACGTCGCCGTTGCCTGGGCTGGTGTAGAACAGGCCGCCATTGGCGCCGACGGAGCGGGTGACGTCATCCTGGCCAGCGCGCTTGAGATAGTTGCCGAATGACTCGAAGGCGATGCCCCCGATATTGCTGATCATGTTGAGCGCCAGGCCGGGCAGGCTGTAATCTTCCGGCCCTGCGCCAGCGTCCGGCGAGCCGCGATCAGGCATGACCGGTGGCGGGGCGGCCTGTGGGCAGCGGTCGTCGAGCAGGACCCGGAGATCGCCAGCCCCGCCGCCGATGTACCCGTCAGGAGAGGAGGGCGCTGGCGTGATCGCGCAACCAGCGAACGCTAGCATGCAACCAAGTCCGATCGCGCGTTTCATGCCCGTCATCCCCTGAAGTCCGAGAGAGGACTGTTCCGGGTGCTCATGAATTGCGCAAGATCAAACGCCGATATCGCGAGTGCGGCAGCGACCTGCCGTATCAGGCGAACTCGCGGAAGGTCGACAGGAAAGACTCGATGTGGACATTGACCTGGGCCACCTCCGAGAGCGGCGCCGGATCGTCGTCGGCGACACGTGCTGTGAGGTCGATGAGCCAGTCGCGCTGCGCCGGGTGCAGGGCGTGGGCGCCGACATAGCCCATGCTCCACTGCGGGAAGCCGCGATCGTCGATGGCCCTGGATTCGAGAGTGATCACCCCGCTGTGCCGCGTGTCTCGCGAGATGGTGGCGAAGGTTCGCTCGAGCGTGTCGGCGCCGCCCTCGAGCACCTGGAAGAAGCACCCGTCGTGGAAGAGCAGCATGCCCGTCAGACCGCGCGCCGAATTGTTGCTGCGCGAGACTGCAAGGATCTGATCGAGCTCGGCTTACGGGAAACGGCTCGAAGCGGCGCTGATATAGATCAGGCGGCGCAGTTGTGTGTCGGTCTGGATTGTCATGTTGCGCCTCCACAGACCGTCAATTTGTAGCTCAAGAGAGTTATCGCTCAGCTAGAGAAGCCCCTTCAAGGCTCGGGGTATTGCCGCAGGCGTTTTAAAAGCTCCTGCCGGACCTTCCATGGCTTGAAGCTCGCGTGCAGGCGCGAGAGCCAGTGACTGTTGACGGCGAGGTAGGGCTGGCCGAGTTCGCGCGAGCTGGGGAGGATCTTCCGCGAGAGCACGTCGATCACATGCGCAATCTCCTCTGGCGAGGCGAAGACAAGCGAACGGCCGCGATGGTCGATGAACCAGACCGGATAGCCCTTGCCGTGGACTGGACGCGGGCAGGGCGGATCGAACACAGTGGCCGACCAGTAGGGCCCATCCACCGCGCGATGCGCCCAGGGCGTGATGGGCGTGCGGATGGGGTTGTCGCGGTATTCGATGCGCATCTGCATATGTGAGGGATCGCGATGGCGAAGGTTTCCGTCAAGCAGGCCGAGAAGAAGCTGATCGCATTCGCGCTGAATTGTCCCGACGCCGTGCTGCAGCATCCTTGGGGCCACGACGCCGTCAAGGTAAGGGGCAAGATGTTCGCGGCGTTTGGCGGGGCCGAGAATCCGAAAGCGTTCTCGATGACAGTGAAACTGCCGGTCTCGTCGGAAATGGCGTTGACGTTGGCGTGGGCCGAGCCGACGGGATACGGGCTTGGAAAGTCTGGCTGGGTGACAGCGCGGCTGGCTGCGGGCAGCGACGTCGATTTGGATACGATGAAAGGCTGGATCGACCAGAGCTATCGCGCGGTGGCGCCCAAGGCGCTGGTGAAGCCACTGGCCGCCATTGCGCCGAAGGCGCGCTGAACGCCCCTTGGATCAGACAACGGCGCCCTGCGCCTTGATTGCATCGCCCTCAGTTGCTTCTGGCTCGTGGCTGCCTAGCTTGCGGTGTGGGATGGTCTGCGCGGCGATTTCGTCCTTGATGCGGGTGTCGCGGACAAGCGGCGCGCCGATAAGGGCGCCGATGACGCGCAGCGGCGGGGTGTGATCGCAGATCACCTTGAACATGATCAGTAGCGGCAGCGCGACCACGCCGCCGATCGGGCCCCACAGCCAGATCCAGAACGACACGACGAGGATGATGGCCAGCGGGTTGAGCGTCATGCGCTTGCCGACGACGGTTGGCGTGATGATGTTGGCCTCGAGAAAGCTGATCGCCATGAAGGCGAGCAGGGGGAAGGACGCTTCTATCAGCGTCTCGAATGTCGCGAGGCCCGCCATGCCCAGCAGGCCCATCATGATGGCGGGGCCGAGGAAGGGAATGAAGTTGGTGATGAAGGCGAGGCCGCCCCACATTATCGGTTCGGGCAAGCCGAGTTGCCAGCAGGCGAGTCCTGCGCCGACGCCAACGACGAGATTGATGATCGAGAATGTCAGCATGTAGCCGGTGACGCGTCGCCCGACATCGCGGAAGACGCGGGCAGCGCGCACGCGGCCGGCCAGCGTCCGCAGGAAGGCGATGTACTTGATGCGGAATTCCTCGCGGGTCAGCAGGAGGAAGAAGCACAGGACGAAAACGAAGCCAGTCTGGACGACTGCGCCGCCTGCAGTCGCCATGATCGAGCTGGCGAGGCCTTGCTCCTGCATGACGACCCTACGCGACGCCGGCGTCTCGGGATCGACGATGCTGAGACCTTCGACCTCCTTCGATATGTCCGTGAGCGGCTTCAACGGAGCCTGCAGTTCCTGAAGGTGGCGTTCGGCGCGCTTCATCATCGCGGGCGCGTCTTCCATGAGACGCGAGGCGGGTTCGGCGATCAGGGAAAACGCCATCCAGGCGACGAACCCTGCGGTAACCAGGCTGAATACGGCTGCGAGCGGCCGCGGTATCCAGATCATCTCGAGCAGGCGGCATAGCGGCGCCAGCAGGACTGCAAACACCAGCGCCATGGCAATCGGCACGACGAAGCCCTGACCGGCGCGGAGCGCGACGCAAACGGCAAGCACGCCCATTACGGCGAGGCTTACGGCGGATACGAGTTGGGGATTGCGCCCGACGATCAGGAAAGGCTCCTGAGCGGCGATGCCCGCAAAGTTCGAAGCGCGCTTACGTCTTGCCATGTTTGCTGTCCGCCCGGGTCCGGTGTTCCAACGCGGCGCGGCCCGGCGGGGTTCCATTGTGCGCCGCGGGGCGATGCGATGCAGCTTCCGACCGGTCCCGAGGCTGGCCCAGGCGCGTAAAGGCGTGTATCGTGTTCGCCAGCCGTTCAGGCAGAAAGAGACAGCCTGCGCGTCCCTGACGAGAGAAGTCCCATGATGAAAAACGCCAAGTTTCTCTTCGCCGCCACTGCAGCCGCGCTGCTCGCCGGTTGCGCTACACCGCCAGTCGACACGGCAGACGCCAAGCCTGACCCACGGCAGGGCGAGGAGGTCAACAACATCTGCTTCGCCCAGCAAATCCGCAACTGGCGTGAAAACGACAATCGCTCCGTGATCGTCGAGGCGAGGTTGAACGACGAATACAAGCTGGAGCTGATCGGGACGTGCAATCCGCGCGACGCGTTCCTAAATATCGGCCTGGTGTCACGGGGCGGCAGCTCCTGCCTGTCGACCGGGGACAAGCTGGTGACCGATGCACGCTACAATGATGGCTCTTGCAGCATCCGGCGCATCTACAAGTGGAACAAGGATGCGGTTCCGGCCGTGGCTGGCGCGACCGCAGGTTGAACGCCACGCACTTCTCTTCTCCGACGTGAGGATAGAAAAGGCCCGGGAAGCGATGCTTCCCGGGCCTCGTCTTCAGGTGGACCGGGCGGGCTGCACGTCCACCCGGTCCGCCGGACCGCGATCAGGTTGGACCCAGAGATCACGGTCCGGAGCGCGTGGGGCCGGCGGCTACTGCCAGTAGCGGGGGGCCTTGTAGTAGTCGTATACTTCGTCGCGCAGCGTGGTGTTGCCATCGCCGCGCGTCAGCTCGTCGATGCCGTCGGAGGGGGCAGCTTCGAGCTGCTCCTTCGTCATGCTGACGACATAGCCATCCCGGCCCTTCTCGTAGTCGAGCGTGGACCACGGAAGCGGGTGGAACTTTTCGTTCATGCCGAGGAAGCCGCCAAAGCCGACGACTGCGAACGTGATGTTGTTGGAAGACTTGTCGAGAACGACGTCCTCGACCTTGCCGATCTTGTCGCCGGACGGATTGTAGACGTTCGTGCCGATGACCTTGGTTGCGCGGATAGCGCTCGTGTGGCCGGTTGTCGTAACCATGGAAGTTCCTTTCAGGCAGGGAGTTGCCGAGACAGAACGTGGCAATCCGCCATCGGTTGCGTGACGCTCCGATATCAGTTGCAGGCGCCGGAGCGCGGGCCTGTGCGGGTTAGCGCAGGAAAGCGAAGCGCTTGTCAGTGTAGTTTCAGGCGCAAGCCATTTCCTCGTGATGGCGCATGGCTTGCACCTTGCGGGTCATGGTCCCGGAAACCATGATTTCAGTGCGCGATCGCAATGTGCCCGGTCGCAACGCGCCCGGTCGCGATGTGGATGTGTGCGTGTGCACCTTCCGACGTCCTTCGGTCGCGCGTCTGCTTGCTTCGCTGGCGAGCCAGGACTTGCCGGCCGCAACGCGCTTGCGGGTGATTGTAGCGGACAATGATGACATCCCATCCGCGCGCGAGACAGTGATGCGCGCGTTCGCGGACCTTGGACTCGAGGGCGTTTACCTTCATGCGCCGGCCCGGAATATTTCGATCGCGCGCAATGCCTGCTGATCGGCCCCCATCGAGTGGTCCAAGTCGATTGTTAGTTCATCATCAGCTCTGACGCTAGCCGGGGCATGGCCGGCGGAGCGCTTGCGCGACGCGGAGCCGGCCATGCTCCGGCTAGCGCCGGTACGAACACCTCCGGAGCAGGCGCACGATATCCGAGCGATGCATGAGGCCGCACTGTGTTGAAGTGCCGACGCCAGGCCTCGATGATCACGCGAGCCTCTGCGAGGGAATAGAAG
>CAIKXW010000413.1 GCA_903831485.1 uncultured Alphaproteobacteria bacterium
CGCCCGTGTCGCGGACTTCGTGGCCGCGCGTGAGGCCTTCGGTCGAGTCCATCGCGATCGTGCGAACCGTGTTCTCGCCGAGGTGCTGCGCGACTTCGAGAACGAGGCGCGTCGTCCCGTTCATCGTCTCAAGCGCGTTCAGGATCGCCGGCAGGTGGCCGTCGAACTCGACGTCGACGACGGCGCCGATGACCTGGCTCACGCGGCCCTTCACGTTGGTGGCGGTTTTCGTGCTCATGTCTGGCCTCTGGTCTTCCGTAATTCGTTAGAGCGCTTCGGCGCCCGAGATGATCTCGATGAGTTCCTTGGTGATCTGCGCCTGGCGAGCGCGGTTGTAGCGCAGCTGCAGGGATTTGATCATGTCGCCGGCGTTGCGCGTGGCGTTGTCCATGGCGGTCATCTGCGCGCCCTGGAAGCCGGCTTCGGTTTCCAGCAGCGCAGACAGGATCTGCGTGGACAGGTAACGCGGCAGAAGCGCTTCGAGGATCGCCTCTTCATCCGGCTCGTAGATGTAACGTGCACCAGCCAGGTCGACCGTCGGCGCATCGGCGGGGGGACGCGCCGGGATCAGCTGCATGGCGGTCGGGATCTGCGTCAGCAGGTTCTTGAACCGGGCGAAAATGAGCGTTGCGACATCGAACTCGGCGGCGTCAAAGCGATCCGTGATCTGACGCGCGATGTCGGCGGCGTTTGACGCCGTCACCGTGCGCTCGCTGCGGCGATCGATATGGCCGACGATGAGTGACCCATAGACGCGCTTCAGCGCATCCGAGCCCTTCTTGCCTATGGTGAGGATTTTCACCGTCTTGCCGGCTGCCTGCAGGCGGCGGATTTCCGTCCGCGCCAGCTTGACGATGTTGGTGTTGAAGCCGCCGGCGAGACCACGCTCAGACGTCATCACCACGAGCAGGTGGACGTCGTCGCTGCCCGTGCCGGCGATCAGCTTTGGTCCGCCGCCCGCCTGCGCGCCGCTTGCGAGGTTGGCGATGACGGACGCCATGCGCGTCGCATACGGACGCGCCGACTGCGCAGCTTCCTGTGCACGCTTCAGCTTGGCCGTCGCGACCATCTGCAGCGCCTTGGTGATCTTCTGCGTGGATTTCACGCTGGCGATCCGGAGGCGGAATTCCTTCAAGCTGGGCATGGGCTATGCCTTGTCCTCAAGCTTTCCGGGTTACGCGAAGGTCTTGGAGAACGATTCGAGCGTCGCCTTGATCGCGTCTTCGATCTTGCCGCCGTCCTTGCCGTTCTTGGAGATGTCTTTCTGGTCGCGCACGTCGGCAAGCAGAGCCTGCTTGTCGGCGCGGATGTGGCGCAGCAGTTCGGCCTCGTAGCGCACGACCGCGTCGGTCGGGATCTTGTCAAGATAGCCGCGCGTGCCGGCGTAGATCACCACGACCTGCTCTTCCATCGACAGCGGCGAGTATTGCGGCTGCTTCAGGAGCTGGGTCAGGCGCGCGCCCCGGTTCAGCTGGCGCTGCGTGGCGGCGTCGAGATCGGAGCCGAACTTCGCGAAGGCGGCCATCTCGCGATACTGCGAGAGTTCCGATTTCATCGTGCCGGACACCTGCTTGGTCGATTTGACCTGGGCCGAACCGCCCACGCGCGACACCGACAGGCCGACGTTGACGGCCGGACGGATGCCCGAGTTGAACAGGTCGGTCTCGAGGAAGATCTGGCCGTCGGTGATCGAGATCACGTTGGTCGGGATGTAGGCCGAAACGTCGTTGGCCTGCGTCTCGATGATCGGCAGCGCCGTCAGCGAGCCCGAACCATGGTCCTTGTTCAGCTTGGCCGCGCGCTCGAGCAGACGGGAGTGGAGATAGAACACGTCGCCCGGATAGGCTTCGCGGCCCGGCGGACGGCGCAGCAGCAGCGACATCTGGCGGTAGGCGACGGCCTGCTTCGACAGATCGTCATAGATGATCAGCGCGTGCATGCCGTTGTCGC
>CAIKXW010000414.1 GCA_903831485.1 uncultured Alphaproteobacteria bacterium
CTCGATGGCACGCTGAACTTCCTGCACGGCATTCCGCACTTCGCCGTCTCCATCGCGCTCGAGCGCGAAGGCAAGCTGCGGGCCGGAGTGATCTTCGATCCTATGCGCAACGAAACATTCTGGGCCGAAGATGGCGAGGGCGCCTGGCTTGACAACAAGCGCCTGCGTGTCAGCGCCCGCCGCAAGCTCAACGATGCCGTCGTCACCACCGGCATCCCGCAACTTGGCGTAAATGGCGGCGAGCTCTTCCTCGACGAACTCGCGCGCGTCCGCCAGGAAGTCGCCGCGGTGCGCCGCTTCGGGTCAGCGGCGCTCGACCTCGCCTGGGTCGCCGCCGGACGCTTCGACGGCTTCTGGGAGCGCAAGCTCTCGCCATGGGACATCGCAGCCGGCTTCCTGCTGGTGCAGGAAGCAGGCGGCGTGATCACCGGCCTCGGCAAGTCTGTCCCCATGAAAGGCGACTTCGTCGCCGCCAACACCAGCCTCGCGCCGAAGCTGGTCGAGGTCATCGAAGGCAAACTCAAGAAGCCAGCGCCAGGCCACCCGAAGCTACGGCCGCTCTGAGAGGCCAAGCCTTCGCAACGGAGGCGGCGCCAATCCCCTCCACGGCCTCGTGGTTCACCGGCGTCGCTGCAGCGCCATCACGGTTTGCCCTACGCCTTCGCGTTCGCCGCGCCCGCATCGATCTGCGCCACAAGCCCCTCGTCGAGCCCAAGCGCCACGGCGAGGTTCATGAGGAACGCCTTCTCCGTCATGCTGTTCGGCTCGATCGCGATGCGCGCCGCCGTATAAGCTTGCGCCGCCAGCGCAGGGGTGTTCGCCGCCGCCGCCAGCTCAGCAATCGTCGCGGGCTTTGCGAACTCACCATCGAGAAACTTCGCCGCGTGCACATCGAGCCCGGCGTTCTCCAGCGCGCCGATGATGCGCGAGCGTTCAGCATTGTCGACTACGCCATCGCAGGCAGCAGCCGCGATCATCGCACGCAGCACCAGCATGGCGGTCGCATTGTCCTGGTCCGGATTGCCCGTCTCGCCGAACGGGCTGGCGTCGGGCGCCGCCTCGATCTGCGCGAGCGCCGCAGGCGCCTTGCCAGCCTGATGGTTCTGCCACGCCTTGTAGGCAAGCCCACCCACCATCGCGAGACCGCCCAGCGTCGCCGCGCTTCCCACCAGCCCGCGCCCGCCGCGCGTGCCCAGCAGCAACAGCCCCAGCCCGCCAAGCGCTGCGCCCGCCGCAACCTTGTTCTCGGTCGCAAACGTCTTGGCCTGCTCGAACAGGTCGCCGCCGGATTTCCCCGTCACGTCCTTCAGCGCCTCGTTCGCCTTCGCGCCAATGCCGGTCTTCTGTTCGATCGCCGCCGCGCCCTCCTTCATTCCCGCGACGCTGTCATTCAGCAGCCCGCCCAGCATCCCGCCGATATCGCCCAGCGGGTTCTTCCCGCCGCCGACTCCGAACATCTGGTTGAGCAACTTGTTGGCGTCGAACATGGCGATCTCCGAACGGGATTCCTGCTTCAGACTGGAACATGGGCGTCGCCGCTTCAACCACAAGACTGCGACAGCAAGGCGTCAATAGACGTCAGCCGCTCGTGAACTGCATCTCCGCGAGCTTGGCGTAGAGCCCGCCTGCCTTCACCAGCGTCTCGTGATCGCCCTGCTCCACCACGCGGCCCTGTTCGAACACGACGATGCGGTTGGCCTTGCGCACGGTCGCCAGCCTGTGGGCGATCACCAGCGTGGTGCGGCCTTCGGATGCCTGGTCCAGCGCCTTCTGCACCAGCCGCTCGTTCGCCGCATCCAGCGCCGACGTGGCCTCGTCCAGCAGCATCACCGGCGCGCCGCGCACCAGCGCCCGCGCGATCGCGATGCGCTGCCGCTCGCCACCCGACAGCTGTCGACCCTTGGCGCCGACTTCCGCGGCCAGTCCGCCGCGCCCTTCGAGGAAGGCGAACGCCTCGGCCTTCTTCAGCGCGTCGCGCACCTCGTCCTCACTCGCATCCGTCCGCCCGAAGCGCACATTGCCCGCCGCATCGCCCGAGAAGATCGGCGCTTCCTGCGGCACATAGGCAAAGCGAGCACGCCATTCGCCCGGATCAGCATCGCGGGCATCCATGTCGTCGAGCGAGACCACGCCCGTCTGCGGATCGAAGAAGCGCAGCAGCATGCGGAACACGGTCGACTTGCCCGCGCCCGACGGTCCGACCAGCGCGACCAGTTCGCCCGGCCGCGCCTCGAACGACACATCCTTCAGCGATGGCCCGGCGGCTTCCGGATAAGCGAAAGACACGTTCTCCAGCCTGACATGCCCCGCGATCTTGGCAGGCATCGGCCGCGGGCTCGGCGGCGCCGCGATATCCGGGCGCTGGTCGAGAATCTCCACCGCCCGCTGCGCCGCGCCTGACGCGCGCATGGCGTCGCCCATCACTTCGGCCACGGTCGCAAAGCCGCCGACGCCGAACATGGCGAGCAGCACGAACTGCATGAACGATCCGACGCTCATGGCGCCCGACTGCACCTCCAGCGCGCCGATCCACACCACGCCGGTGACGCCCGCAAACATCAGCGCAATGACGATCCCCGTCAGCCACGCCCGCGCGCCGATCCGCGCCAGCGCCGCATCGAACGCCAACTCGATGGCAGACCGGAAACGCCCCTCGCGCTCCTTCTCCATGCCATAGGCCTGCACCAGGTCGATCGCGTCGATCGTCTCGGTGGCTTCGGACGCCGCATCCGCAATCCTGTCCTGCGCATTCACCGACAGCTTGCGCACCCGACGTCCCATGGCGAGGATCGGAAGGATAAGCACGGGCGCCATCACGAACAGGATCAGCGTCAGCTTCCAGCTCGTGATCATCATCAGGACAAGCGCGCCGATCGACGTCACGCACGAGCGCACCGCCATCGAAAAGGTCGAGCCGAAGAATGTCTCGATCAGCGTCACGTCAGCTGTCAGGCGCGACACCGCCTCGCCCGTCTTGAGCTTCGAGAAGTACGCCGGCGACAGCGACATCAGCCGCGCATAGACATCGCCCCGCAGGTCCGCCGCCAGCCGCTCGCCGAAGCGCGAGAAATAATAGAACCGGATCGCCGACGTCACGCCGAGGAACAGCGCAATGCCGATCATCGCGAGGAAGCCGGTGTTGATCATGGCCGGGTCGAACGACTGGAAGGCGTTGTTGCCCAGCCACTGCACCGGGAAGGTGATGGCGAGGTTCAGCGCCGCCGCCACGAACAGGAAGATGATCGCGAGCACAGCCGTCGTCTGCTGGCGCTTCATGTAGGGCATCAGCCGCATCAGAGGCTTCAGGGAGCGCGACTTCTCTCGCTCCGGGCCGCCCTCGCCCCAGCGCTGGGCCCCGGCGGTCCGGTCGAAGCTGGCGGTCCCGGCGCTGGAAGCTGGCGCGCTGCTTTGGGCTGATCCGTCGCTCATTTGAGGTTCCAGAACCCTGATTTCAGGCGTTTCACCCGGCCAGCTTGCCAGCAGGGTCCCCTTCGGGTATGAGCCCCGCTCCCGAATTCAGCAAGGCTTTGCGGGCGTTATCCCCGACCAAGCCGCTTTGACGCCAAGAGACTGCGCCATGAAGAAAGAAGGCCATCCCGACTACCACTTCGTCGAAGTGGTTATGACCGACGGCACGCGATACAAGACGCGCTCGACGGTCGGCAAGACGGGCCACGTCATCGCCCTCGACATCGACCCGAAGACCCACCCGGCCTGGACCGGCGGTACGGGCGTGTCGCTCGATCGCGGCGGCCGCCTGTCGCGCTTCAAGGACAAGTTCAAAGGCTTCGTTAAGCAGTCGTAAGACGCTTGGCGACCTCACGAGACACTGGGAGAGCCCGCCGGAAACGGCGGGCTTTCTGCTTTTTGGCCTCAGGCTGCCTCGCTGCGCACCACCAGGAACGCAGCGCCCGCGAGCACCAGCGCTCCCGCAACGCCCGCCCACAGCCCCGCAAGTCCGAACACCGGCCAGGCCAGCGCGCCCGCCACCGCGCCTCCTACCAGGCCCAGCCACAGCATCAGGTAAGGCGCCCAGGCAAGCTTTGGCCCGCCCATGATGGCGCCGGCCAGACGCTGGCCCAGCTTCACCAGCGCGCCCGTCATGTAGGTCAGGCCGATCGAAACTTCGCCATCGCGCTCGAAGGTCGTGTTCTCCGCCCCCATCGCCGCCGCCACGAGCAGCATGGCCAGATCGGGCGCGCCCATCGCAACAATCGCCGCTGAGGCAAGCAGGCCCGCGACCAGCAGCAGCACCGAAGGACGCCGCCACCGCTTCGCCGCTGCGCCGATGAGGCTGCCGAGCACGACGCCCGCCACGAAGCTGAGGATCAGCCGGGCGGCGATCAGGGCTTCCGGCGAAAGCCCGGCGACGCCGACAGCGAGCCGGGTCGAGTTTCCGCTCATGAAGGAGACGAAGAAGCCACCCAGGCTCAGAAAGCCGATCGCGTCTGCATATCCGGCGAGGGTCGCCGCCGCGACGGCAATTGCGATGTCCCGTTTGCGATGCCGCAGCATTCCATCCGCCCTTGCACAGGCTCACAGTGCAACACCGCTGGCCCGCCACGTCCATTCGTTGCACCGCATGCCCGCACAAGCTAGCGTCATGGCGCGGGGATCAGAGGATGAGCGAGGCTCCACAGGGCGCGAACCGCAAGCTGCTTCTGGCTTATGCTGAAAGCAGCCGCGATCTCGCTGCGCCGCTGCAAAAGGCCTTCGAGGCGGCGGGCTTTGACGTCGCCTCCTGTACCGACGCGCGGCCAACTGGCCCCGAGGCCACCGACGGAGCGGTTGCCGTGGTCGTCTGCTGGACGCCCGCCGCGGTCGCCAGCGACGTCGTCAACCTGCAGGCCGCGCGCGCGCAGAAGGCCCGCAAGCTCGCGCCCGTCCTGCTCGCCCCCTGCACCCCACCGGAAAATCTCGGCCGCCCGCTCGCCGATCTCTCCGGCTGGCGGGGCGATGCGACTGATCTCGTATTCCTCCGCCTCGTTCACGCACTGCACGCACGTCTCACCAAGCGGATGTTCTCAAGCGATTTCTGGCGCTCGCGCTATCTTTCCTGGGGCGGTCTCGGCGCCGCTTCGCTCGGCGCCATCGCAATCATCGCCAATCTCGGCGATCTCACGCAGACAATCGATGGTCTCGCCAATCCCGCCGCGACCCAGCGCGACCTCAGCGCCACCAACGCCAAGCTC